>NZ_JASNGE010000019.1:0-86940 GCF_030164735.1 Bacillus sp. RB3 | reverse complement strand
AGGTAGGACTCGAACCTACGACCGATCGGTTAACAGCCGATAGCTCTACCACTGAGCTACTGCGGAATAATGAAGACAATTTGTATCTTATAAAAATTCTCTCTGTAAGTCAAGAAGTTTTTAACAACATCTTGTTCAAACGTGACATGTTTATAATATACTGGATTGCGTTTTTACTGTCAAGATGTTTTCGATATCGGTTTGAGTTTCCCTTTACACTTTCCACAGACATATCTTTTTGTATTTATTTGACGCCTTCTTACATATTGAAGTGAACACTCCATACATTCATACTTATAAATCTTTTTTTCCTTCTCTTCATTAATCATTTGTTTACAAAAACGTGGTGCATCAACTTTCTTTAACAACTCACGGAAATCCCTGTCCCTGTGCTTATACCCTCTTCCTGCAATATGTAAGTGATAATGACAAAGCTCATGTTTAATAATCCCGACTAACTCTTCTTCACCATACACTTCGTAATATCGATAATTCAGTTCGATATTATGACTCTTCAATAAATAACGCCCACCAGTTGTACGTAATCTATTATTAAACACTGCTTTATGTAAGAACGGCATCTCAAAGTATTGTAGTGACACTTCTTCCACTAGTCGCTGAATTTCTTGCTCATCCACTCTCATTCCTCCTAAACAAAAAAATATTTTTACACTTTTCTCCCTTCTTATACATATATTAAATAGTACATATACCCATCCTCATGTAAGAAGCGTGGTTTCTAAAAACAAAACATGAATAGAAATCCACTCACCAACCTCTCATCAATAGCATTTTAGATTTTTGAGAGCAGGATTAAACAAGGAGGGATTCCTATGCCTACGTGGCTAAAAAAACAAATGCAACGTGCATATTTCGAAAAAAACCGGTATCAAATTAAATTATTAAATGAATGCTGGTTTTATTATAGCAAAATACATCAAAGCTCATAATCCATTACACTTTTTATTCCATAAAAAAAAGAGCAGTTTCATCTGCTCTCTTCTCTTACTATTCAATCGGCAACATAGATAGCGCAACGCGTCCTTTTTTTGTATCAATATCATCTACCCATACTTTTACAATTTGCCCTACTGATACAACATCTAACGGATGCTTTACAAACTGTTTGCTAAGTTTAGAAATATGTACTAAACCATCTTGCTTTACGCCAACATCAACAAAAGCACCAAAATCAACAACGTTACGAACTGTTCCTTCTAATTCCATACCACGTTTTAAATCTTCTAATTTCAAAATCCCTTTTTTCAGAAGCGGTTTAGGCAACTCATCCCTCATATCTCTTTCTGGACTAATAAGCGCATCTATAATATCAACTAACGTCGGCTCCCCAACTCCTGTTTCTTGAGATAACTTAGAAATCTCTACTTCTTCCAATCTCTTTTGTAATTGCGGTTGTCCTACGTCATCTATCGATAACCCTAGACTCTTCAATAACAATTCAACATTTTTATATTGCTCTGGATGAATACCTGTTCGATCTAATGGATTCGCTCCTTCTAGTATACGTAAGAAACCTATACATTGTTCATACGTCTTTGCACCTAAACGCGGGATTTTCTTTAATTCCGTGCGCTTCGTGAATTTCCCATCTTCTTCTCTCTTTGCCACAATATTTTTCGCAACAGTTTTCGATAAACCTGAAACATATTGTAACAATGCAACCGAAGCCGTATTTACATTAACCCCAACTTGGTTAACAGCTGTTTCTACTACAAATGTTAATGACTCATTCAGTCTCTTTTGAGATACATCATGTTGGTATTGTCCAACCCCAACTGATTTAGGATCAATTTTCACAAGTTCAGCAAGTGGATCTTGCAGACGTCTTCCAATAGAAACGGCACTTCTCTCTTCAACTTGTAAATTTGGGAATTCCTCACGAGCTAAATCAGAAGCTGAATATACACTAGCACCCGCTTCATTTACAATAATATAAAAGACATCTCGGTTCACACTTTGTAATACATCTACTATAAACTCTTCTGTTTCTCTAGATGCTGTCCCATTACCAATTGCAATCATTTCAACTTGATATTTATCTATAATAGAAAGAACTTTCGTTTTTGCATCATCATATTTACGAACAGGTGGATGCGGATAAATAACATCGATATGTAGTACTTTCCCCGTATCATCTACTACAGACAATTTACAACCAGTTCTATATGCCGGATCTACCGCTAGCACGACTTTCCCTTTCATCGGAGGTTGTAATAATAAGTTACGTAAGTTCTCAGAGAAAATATGTATCGCTTGTTCTTCAGCTGTTTCTGTTAATTCTTTACGAATTTCTCTTTCGATTGAAGATTGAATTAATCGTTTATAACCATCTTCAATCGCTAATTGTACATAATGTGCACTTTTCGAATCGTTATCACGAATTACTTTCTTATTTAAGAAAGTTACTATCTCATCTACTGGCGGAACAACAGCAACTCTCAATATATCTTCTTTCTCGCCACGATTCATTGCTAATACACGATGTGGTACTACTTTTTGCAATGGTTCTTCATAACTGTAATACATTTCATATATATTCTTTTCATCTTTTTCTTCATCTTTCACGGACGAAGACATAACACCTTTTCTAAAAGTAACATTTCGAATCCAACTACGATACGCAGCTTCATCTGAAACCATTTCTGCAATAATGTCTTGTGCACCTTGTAAAGCTTCTTCTGCAGATTGCACTTCTTTCTCTACATTAATAAATTCCACTGCCTTTTTAGCCGGATCTTCTTTCTTATATAACAATAACCATTCAGCTAATGGTTCTAATCCTTTTTCTTTAGCAATTGTCGCTTTCGTTCTTCTTTTCTCTTTATATGGACGATATAGATCTTCTACTTCTTGCAACTTTGTAGCTTTAACAATTTGCTGTCGTAGCTCTTCTGTCAGTTTCCCCTTCTCATCAATAAGACGAAGAACTTCTTCCTTCCTATCTTCAAGTTGCATCATATATTGCCATCTCTCTAAAATCGTACGAATTTGCACCTCATCTAAAGAGCCTGTCCATTCTTTTCGGTAACGAGCAATAAATGGAACTGTGTTACCTTCTTCTGTTAATCGAATAACATGACGAACTTGCTTTTCGGTAAAGCCTAATTCTTTCACTAACATTTTCATTAACGCTTGTCGATTATCTACCATTTCCATATACAACCGTAACCTCCTCTATAATAAAAAAAGTTGCCCTTCAAAGAGAGCAACTTAAACTGCCGATTTAAAAATCTATTAGTCCTAAACTAATTTGTAACGCTTCATCTACACGACTCATCATCACTTCATCCAAATGAGTGATTTTGTCCGTTAAGCGTTGCTTATCGATTGTTCGAATCTGCTCAAGTAAAATAACAGAATCTCTCTCAAAACCATACTTTTTCGCATCAATTTCCACATGAGTGGGTAATTTCGCTTTTTGAATCTGTGCAGTAATAGCCGCTACAATCACCGTTGGACTAAAACGATTTCCGATGTCATTTTGAATGACAAGAACCGGACGAACGCCTCCTTGCTCAGAACCAACAACTGGGGAAAGGTCTGCAAAATACACGTCGCCGCGTTTTACAATCAAAATATTACCCCCCGCTAACTAAGCGTTCTACTGTATGAGCTGCTTCATACTCTGCTAAGAAAGCTTCAGATGCAATACCAAGATTAATTTTTCCCATTTCAATGTACCCACGTCGCATTGATTCATGTTGGTAGCGTTTCTTCGTCTTATGTTGACGCAATAACAATTGTGTTGCCTGGCAAATTAGTTCATGGCGATTCTTATTCTCTTGTTTTCCAATTCCGTCCAATTCCGTTACCATTTGCTTTGGCAACCGAACCACGATTTCAGTAGTTACACTTGATTCGGACACAAAAATACACCTCCACCGTCAACTACACACCCAAATATATATATGACACCTATTGTAATAATACCATTGTATGGAGCCTGTTGCAAAGACTTCCTTATTCCTTGCTTATGTTTTCCAATTCACAAACAAAACATTCATCTTCTTAAATTTTTTATCTCATAACTAACTAAAAACAATAGAACTCCTCTTCAAAACTTACGTGCAACTTATATAAAAAATGATTATAAGTAAAAAGCTTCTCATCAAAAAGAGCTTATTATCCAGCAATGAACAGTCACTCCAATGACAAGAAGCAATCATACTACCTTCTATATATTGTTCAAGTAATTAATTATCTCTACAACCTTACCATTCCGTATAAATATTCTTGGCACACGGAAACTGATCGTTGCAATAATTTCATAATTAATAGTCCCTGAGTATTCCGCAACCTCTGTAGCGCTAATATACTCATCTCCTTGCCTTCCAATAAGCGTAACTTTCGTACCAAGTGGCACTTCACAAGGAAGATGAATCATGAACTGATCCATTGTTACTCGCCCTACAATCGGTACCCTTTTACCATTTATAAGCACTTCAAATCCTTGTAACCTTCTAAGCCACCCATCTGCATAGCCAATCGCTACAGTCGCAATCCATTCTTCAGTTTTCGTTCGATAGGTGACGTTATAACTAATTCCATCACCTTTAATTACCTGTTTAATATGAGCAACTTTCGTATGAAGTGATAGCGCCGGTTCTAATTCAAATGGTAAAAAAGGACGTATTTCTACAGAAGGAGATAATCCATACATTGCAATCCCAATTCGCACTGCATTAAATGTAATCCCTTGAAAACGTAACGTCGCAGCACTATTAGCTGTATGAACAAACTTAGGATCCACTCCGAATTCTTTCAACCAACTTAACTGCTCCAAGAACGTGTTATATTGCTTATCAAAATACGAAGTCTCAACCTCATCTGCCGTTGCAAAATGCGTGTATACTCCTTCTAACTCTAAAAACGGTGCACCCTCTAAACTCTTTAAAAATTCTTTTAGCTCTTTTCTTTCACGTATTCCAATTCTCCCCATACCACTATCAAAGTTAATATGGAATTTCATTACAGATGAACCATCCCAAAGTTTAATTGCTTCTTCCACCCATTCTTTTTGAAAAACAGTTAGCGCTACATCATTTTCAGCAGCTACATTTACATCACGCGGCGGCGAGGGACCTAACACTAAAATCGGTTCAGTAATACCAGCCCTCCGAAGCACTAAAGCTTCATCTAAAAAAGCAACAGCTAACCTTGTTGCACCTGCTTCTAATGCCGTTTTAGCCACCGGTACATAATCGTGCCCATATGCGTTTGCTTTAACTACAGCAAAAATCTCTACATTACTTGGGATGAACTCTTTAATATGTGTAACGTTGTTATAAATGGCATCTAAATCCACTTCCACCCAAGTGTCACGGTAAAATGGTGCTTCTTCCATAAATACACTTCCTTATACACGATATGCGAAGCTTATTCTTTTATATGCTTCTTTTATGAAATCCACCTTCAAACTAAGAAAAGACGTGGTGCACATATATCACCACGTCTAAGAAGTTTACTTCACCTGCTTCGCTGTAACTGAACGAGCAACCATTAACAGCTCCTTCGGCTCTAAACCTTTAGACACGAGCATATATTCTACTCCGTTATGCGACCACGTTACAGAGTCTTTCGTCAATGCACCAATCGTAAACCCAAGATCAACTGGTTCTCCACTTACACTTACCGCTGATGATGCCTCTGCAACTTTTGCCTTTTCTTGTATTAAAGTAAAGGATTTCTTATTTCCAGTGTATGTGAGTATCGCACGCTTGCCACTGTCTGTCTTCAACTCTTTTTCATCTTTCAGAGTCATACCTTGTGGTGTATCAAGTGGATACAAAATAGCAAACGGTTTGTCTTCTTTCGCTGTTGTTTGAACATCTACCTGTGCTCTAGACATATTTTGTTTCGTATCAAATGCACCTTTATCAAATTTCGCATCGAATTTCACTTTAGAGAAATCTACTTTCACAAGAACATTTTGATCATTATCCATTAACTTCACTGAAACTGGAGTCAAGTCGCTCTTATTCAATGTAATCTCTTGTCTCGGCAACATATTTTGATGTTGATAGTTTGTTTTTGTTTTAAAAATATAATACTTATCTGTTTTCTCAAAAGTAAGGTTTTTCTTGTCCTGCAAAATATCTCTTACAAGTGATTCATATAAATAAGCCTGGCTACTATTTTGCGGCCAATCACTTTGAAAACGGAAGCTCTTATTAAGTGCTGGCGTTAATACAAATACACCTTCTTCATTTCTCAAAATAATTTGGCTCTGATCTTTTTTTGCATTTTTTAAATTCACACGATAAAAAGACGGTTCCTTATGCCAAATCTCTACGTTATATTCTTGAGGCTCATTGCCTGTTTTAATAGATAATTTTGCCTCAGCTTGATAACTTTTCATCCCTTTTACTTTTGATTCTAAATCTCTCACGACATCATCTTGCTTCTTTTCCATACAACCCGCCAACACAAAAACGGTCAACAAACCGACAAAAACTAAAAACAGACGCCTTTTCATCAATTCAGCCCCTTTGCCCCTATAAATGAATGGAAGATGTACCTTCCTTATCGCTACCTCAAATATATGAGACAAAGATATAAAATATGCAGACTAGCGTGACGAGCTTTCTAAAACAACTTGAGCAACAGCAAATTCCTTACTATGACTAATTGATAAATGAACAATATACTCTGTACTTGTAATCAGAATTGGCTTACCTCTTTCATCATTTTTCACTTCAATATCTAAAAAACTCACTTCTTTTCCGATACCAGTACCTACAGCTTTTGAATACGCCTCTTTCGCTGCAAACCTTCCAGCTACAAACTCTGTAAGACGACTTCCTTTCAGCTCCATAGCAACATTACGTTCATTTTCCGTTAAAATACGTTCCATAAATTTAAGCTTTCCATCTAGCATTTTTTCAATACGATTTAATTCAATAATATCGATACCAATCCCTATAATCATTTCGAAATCCCCTTCTTCTATTTAACTTTCTTCTTTCATATTGATAAGAATAACAGAGAATCTTTCTGATGCAAAAGGGGTGAAAGTAACCGTATGCTAATAAGATCCACTCATATTTCTTTACAACCGACTATTCTTACCTTACTTCTTATTCATTTAGTCATGATGATATTAGGCGACTTTTTTCTCTTACCACTGGCAGCCTCTAATGAATATATCGCTAAAGGAGAATGGTGGCGTGTCATAACTTCTCTTCTCGTACACGTAGACTTACAACATTTTCTTTCTAATAGTATTTTTTTGTTCGCTCTTGGTTCTTCTATCGAAAAGCAACTCGGACACTTTTCTTTTTTTATTCTATTTTTTCTCTCTGGAATTTCTGGAAATATTTCTTCTTATATTATTATGCCGCTTGAATATATTCACGCAGGTGCATCAGGTGGTATTTTCGGACTATTAGGTGCACAGTTATTTTTATTGTACAATCGATACCGCTCTTCAAAACCAAAAGAAATTGCCATTTTCTCAATTATGATTCTTCTATTACTGCTATTTACTTTCTTTAACCCTTCTGCCAATCCGATCAGTCATTTAACAGGTTTAATAACCGGTGGCATTTTAACCCCTTTTTTAACCAAAAAAAACGATGGTGCAAAGCTTATTTAATATAAAAGCTTGCACCATCGATAATTTCTACATCTACTTGTTCACTTAAATCTCTCATTAATTGAAATAAAGACTCATCCTTCATCTTCGCCTCAATCATACAATCAATTTGCGGAACACTTCCCTTTATCCTTCTTAAAAAAGATAAAAATGCCTCTACATTAATATAATCTGCATGAGCTCTTGGATCTTTTCCCTCTCTAGGGCTAGAGATATGCATTTTAACCGGCAACAAAGACGTTTCCCACGTATGAACGACACGTGCCCAATCTTCATACCAATCTTCTTGCTCATTATTCATCATATGGTGATGTAAGTCAAATACGACGGGAATATCTAATTTTTCTCCTAAATATAATGTTTCCTCTAACGTAAAGGTTGTATCATCATTTTCTAATATAATCATTTCTTGAATACCCCTTGGGACATTCGACCAATTCTCTATAAAGCGCTCTAATGCAAGTTCTTTATCTTTATATCCTCCTCCGACATGCAGTACACATCGTTGCTTATGTTCAATCCCCATACCTTTTAATAATTTTTTGTGCATCTGCAATGTTTTTACAGATTGTTTAAAAACACTCTCCTCAGGTGAATTTAGTACAACAAAATGATCTGGATGGAAATCAATTCTCATATTCATATGAACTGCATATTCACCTAGTTTTTTTAAATTTTCTTTTAAAGGACGAATATAGTTCCACTCTAGCAATTCCTCATGATTCGCTAAAGGAATGAGCTTTGAACTGAGCCGAAAGAAAGATATGTCATGCCCTTTATTATGCTTTAATAAACGTAAACAATTTTCTAAATTGGAATTAGCAATTCTTTCAAGTTTACGAATTGCAGCAGCACGATCATCTAATTTCTGAAACTGTGCATACGTCATCGTTTGAGATGGAGATGCATTCTTCAAATGTACACTCATCGCAACGTAACCAAGCCTTACAAGCATATAACAGCCCCTTTTCTATCATAACTATTATGTAGTATGCACAATTATAGAAATAAAAAAAGAGAATGCCCGCAAAGGGCATTCTCTTTTTTTTATTAAGCTTGTGGACGGCTATGATGTTTTCTTTCGCCGCGTCCATTTGAAGAACCAGGGCGACCTTGGCCTTCACCTCTACGACCACGACTACCACCATCACGATTGCGATCACGGTTTCCGTCACGATTACGCCCATCACGGTTACGGTCACGATTACGTCCATCGCCACCGCCGCGTGCATCACGACTACGATTACGGTTACCATCACGGTATCCGCCTCCGTTACCGCCGCGTTTTTTAGAACCGCCGCCTCTTGAAACAACAGGTGGTTCTGATGTTAAAGCGATCGGAGTTGTATCCGGCTCTTTAGTCATCATTTTTAAAGCAGCAGCTACTACTGTTACAGAGTCATTTTCTTCTAACATTTCTTCTGCAATACGCTTGTAATATGCTAAGTTTTCATTTTCAATTGTGCTTTGAAGCTTTTCAGCGATTAAACGTTGTTGACCTTCTAATGCCTCGTCAAGTGTCGGTGCATCCATGCGGTCCATTTTACGTTTTGTTGTACGCTCGATATTTTTTAATTGTCCTGATTCACGTGGTGTTACAAATAGCATTGCAATACCTTTTTTACCTGCACGACCAGTACGACCGATACGGTGAACGTATGATTCTGGATCTTGTGGAATATCGAAGTTATATACGTGCGTTACGCCTGAAATATCAAGACCACGTGCAGCAACGTCTGTTGCAACAAGAACTTCAATAGAACCTTCTTTAAATTTACGTAATACAGACATACGTTTCGCCTGAGTTAAATCACCATGAATACCTTCTGCAGCATAACCACGTAAGTTTAATGCTTCTGATAATTCATCAACACGGCGCTTTGTACGACCGAATACGATTGCAAGCTCTGGAGATTGAATATCTAATAAGCGTGTTAACACGTCAAACTTTTTCTTTTCTTGCACTTCTAAATAGAACTGCTGAATGTTTGGCATTGTTACTTCTTTTGCTTTTACTTTAATGTGTTGAGGCTCAGTCATGAAACGCTCAGCAATACGGCGGATTGGATCCGGCATTGTCGCTGAGAATAGTAATGTTTGATGTGTTTCTGGCACATCTGTTAAAATTGCTTCAATGTCTTCAATGAAGCCCATGTTTAACATTTCATCCGCTTCGTCAAGAACAACTGTCTCTACGTTTTGCAGACGAAGTGTTTTACGGTTAATATGATCTAAAATACGACCCGGCGTACCAACAATAATGTGTGGGTGTTTTTTTAGAGCACGAATTTGGCGGTTAATATCTTGACCACCATAAATTGGTAAAATGCGAACGCGTTTATGCTTACCAATTTTGTATAATTCTTCTCCAACTTGAATTGCTAATTCACGCGTTGGCGCGATAACAATACCTTGAACCGATTCTTTATGTGTATCCACTTTATCTAATAGTGGTAATCCGAATGCTGCTGTTTTCCCTGTACCTGTTTGCGCTTGCCCAATAATATCTTTACCTTGCAATGCATGTGGAATTGTTTCAGCTTGAATTGGTGTAGCCTCTTCAAAGCCCATACTTTCAACAGATTGCAGTAAAGAATCACTTAATCCTAATTCTCGAAATGTTGTCAATGTTACTTCTCCTTTTCTATCCTATACTTATCATTTAAAAAAAGGCGTTTTCCGGATTTGCGGAAAAGCCCTTTTCCTGAATGCTCACGTATATAAACGGGCGTATATTCTTCACGAAAATACTTCTAAACGTTATTACACTTTATCAATTATAAGTTTTGTATGTGTAAAAAGCAAACCCAACTGTTACCTTATTTTCATATTCAGAGTTTTTTTCTTCACTTTTATTTTTTTATATTTACTGTAAGCGCTTATTATAAGTTTCTTCTATTTTCGTAACTATCATCCCTATTTATATACACCAATTATTTCAACATCGTAATTACTTCTTCTAATTTCATACCGCGAGATGCTTTTATTAATACAACATCTTTCACATCGACTACTGCTTGTAAATCTTTTACTAACTCTTCTTTATTATCATACGCCTTTACACGTTCATTAGGGAAATTAATTTTCGCTCCTTCAGCAATTTGAGCCCCTAATCTACCGTATGTGAATACATGCGAGATTTTTGCTGGATCGATTAATTTTCCTACCTCATAATGGAACTGTACTTCTTGATCTCCAAGTTCTAACATATCACCGAGCACAACGATTTTTTTAGCAAAACCATCTAAACCATTCATTAAATGGAATGCTGCTTCCATAGCCGTCGGACTTGCATTATAAGCATCGTTGATAATTGTTAAACCACTATTTGTTTTCACAATTTCCATACGCATGCCCGTCATTTGAAGTGTTACTAAACCTTCTTTCATCTCTTCCCACGTTACACCAAAATGTTTCGCAATTGCCATTGAAGCAAGTGTATTATACACATTATGTTTTCCTAACACCGGTAAGTAGAATGAAATATTTTCATCTCTATTCATTTTGAAATGTGTCCCAGTTGCTTGTAATGTTACAGTCGTTGGATAATAATCGTTTGCTCTTGCATCACCAAACGTAACCGTTTCTGTTGCTAAATTCATTTCAGGAACACGATTCGTTAATAAAGGCTCATCTCCGTTATATACGAACACGCCACCTTCTTGTAACCCTGTAACAATTTCTAATTTCGCTTCAGCAATTGCCTCACGAGATCCTAAATCCATTAAATGTGCCTCACCAATATTCGTAATGATAGCTGCATTAGGACGAGCTAACTTAGATAAGAATTCAATTTCGCCTCGGCTTGACATACCCATCTCTAATACTGCTACTTCTGTAGTTTCTTCTAAGTTTAAAATGGTAAGAGGTAATCCGATATGGTTATTGAAGTTCCCTTCTGTTTTTTGCACTTTGAATTTAGTCGCAAGAAGACTTGTTACAATATCTTTCGTAGATGTTTTACCGTTACTACCCGTTACACCTACAACTTTAACATCCAATTGATCACGATAGTTTTTCGCTAACATTTGCAATGCGGATAGCGTGTCTTCCACAAAAATAACCGGAAGATTCTCAGGTGGATTCGCTACATCTTTCATCCATAATGTAGCCACAGCTCCATTTTCAACAGCTTTATCTACAAAAGCATGTCCATCAAAGCGCTCCCCTTGAATCGGAACATACAAGTTTCCTTTTTCAATTTTTCTTGTATCAATAGACACGCCTTGAATAGTAATTCCCTCATATTGCTCTGCTAATCCAGTACCATTTACCATCTGTTCCACTTGCTTTAACATTCGCTTTATCATATAGAAACGCTCCTTACATAGAGGAAGCACTATTCCTACGAATAGTGCTTCCTCCTTTTTTGTTAGATTGTATATTTAATTTTTTGTTTTTCTTCGTGACGTTCAATCGCTAAACGAATTAGCTCTTCGATTAATTCTGGATACGGTAACCCAGTATGTTGCCATAATAGAGGGAACATACTGAACGGTGTAAATCCTGGCATTGTGTTTACTTCGTTAATATACACTTCTCCATCTTTCGTTAAGAAGAAATCAGCTCGCGTTAAACCTGCACCGTCTAATGATTGGAATGCAATAATTGCATCACGCTTAATTACATTAGATTCTTCTTCTGTCATTTCAGCTGGAATAATTAGCGCCGTATCACCATCGATATATTTCGACTTATAATCATAGAAGTCCTTTTTCGGAACGATTTCACCTACAACTGAACATTTCGGCTCATCATTACCTAGTACCCCAACTTCTACTTCACGACCTACAATATTTTCTTCTACAATAATTTTGCGATCAAATTGGAATGCCTCTACAAATGCATCCTCAAGTTCTTCACGATTTTTACACTTATTAATACCAACACTTGAACCAAGGTTCGCTGGTTTTACGAAGCAAGGATATCCTAACTTATCTTCTACTTTAGAATAAGCTTCCTCACGATTTTTTTCCCATGCACTACGAATGAAGGATGCATATTTTGCTTGTTTTAAACCAGCCTCTGCAAAGATGTTTTTCATAACAACTTTATCCATACCAGCAGATGATGCTAGAACACCATTTCCTACATAAGGGATATTCATTAATTCTAATAGTCCTTGAACCGTTCCATCTTCACCGTTTGGTCCATGTAGTAATGGGAAAATAACGTCAATAGCATTCTCCTCAGAAGCTGCAGATGGGATAATTTCTGTACTTAATGATAACGGAGAAATCGCATTTTCTGCACCGCTCATTTTTAAAGCTTCAACATCTGTTACTTCGCCTTCAATACGCTCACCGCGTACCCATTGACCTTGTTCTGTAATATAAATTGGATGAATCTCGAATTTATCTTGATTTAACGCTTTAATAGCAGCAAGAGCCGTCTGTAGCGAAACTTGATGCTCAGCTGATTTTCCACCATATAATAAACCTAATTTAATTTTCGTCAATGAAATCACCCTAACCAATTGTTTTCATTTTTCTATTTTAGCACTTTTTATAAAAATAGGTAGTTCCTATTTGAAATAAAATGTAACTTCCATAAATAATTAAATAACATCACTTATTGGTTTTTCATTTCATTTTCTATATAGCTACACAAAATAAAATGGCAATCTAATCTAGTTATGTACCTAAAATATGTAGAAATCCCCTTTTTTGTGTATATCACCTATTCACTAAGAAGATTGTTTGGTTAGTGTGTCTTTTTGCCTTTGCTCCACAAGGCGATCTAAAGAAACATATACAATACCTGCAACTACACATCCTACAGCTAAAATTGTAAATAGAAAGTGACCAAGTAATCGATCTAATAAAAAACCTCCCAAAAGTGGACCAAATGCGCTTCCTGTAATCCACTGCAAACTTGCAGCTCCCATATAAGTCCCTCTCAAATGCTCAGGGGCCAAATTTGCTACAAATGTCATCTGTACAGGCGACATAATCATTTCACCTAACGTATATATAGCATAAACGAACAGTAGTGTTATTAAAATAATTGTAGCATTTGTATTAAATTCTCCAAACCACTTCGGTAACCACCCTATAAAAAATAATCCAATCCCGAATAAACATGCACCATATAACATCGTCTTCCCAACTGGTTTATCCGTAGCCCATTTTGAAATTTGAAACTGGAATAAAACAACTAATAGTCCGTTTAACGCCATTAAATATGGATATGGATTATTCGTTCCAAAAATACGCTTCATTTCATTATCAAAATGTAGTGGCAGCATGCCTTCCGTTTGAGAAAACCCCATCGAAATGATAATACCTGCTAATAAGTAAATCATTAATGCCTTATCTCGCATTAAAATTTTCCAAACTGCCCCAGATTCTTTTTCTTTATGTTCTTCCTTATCTATCCTCTTTGGCATCGTCTCTTGAATAAGAAGTAATACAAGTAACGCATAAAATAGCATTGTAGAAGAGGCAATAATAAACACAAGGTTCTTTGACAACACAACTACTGATGCTCCCATTATCGGACCAATCGCAGCACCTATATTGTGTCCCATTCGTAATAAACCATATGCCTCTGTTCTTTTTTCTGGTGCCGTTACATCCGCGACCATAGCTGATGCAGCTGGATGAAATAAAGAATTACTCAACCCTAAAAAAATAGATAAAATTGCATACGGAATAAATCCTTCTATAAATAGAAAACCGAGCATTAATAATGCATTACTTGCCATAGAAAATATCATAATAGGCTTTCTTCCATATATGTCAGCAATTCTCCCTCCTATAAGTGATCCAAAGCTTGCAGCAATTGGAGAAAGCGCCATAATAACCCCAACTTCCAACAACGAATCTACCTTATCTTTTAAATATAATGCAAAAAAAGGCATTAACATCATCATTGCAATTCCATTTAACGTCTCTCCAATAAATCGAATCCATACGTTACGGTCCATCTCCCTTAACTCACGCCACGTATTTTTCATCATTCCACCCCTTTAGTTAGCCAACAATTATCTTATAACAAGTTCAGAAAAATGTAAATTTTCAAATAAAAAAATCCATTCTAACAGAATTAGAATGGATTTTTTCGCTTATAAATTTGCAACATCTTCTTCTTTTTTACTATTATTTAAAGCACTATGTTTTCGGCTATATAAGAAGTAAACCGCTATACCAATAACCATCCATATCCCAAAACTAATCCACGCTGTCCCTGATAATTGAAGCATTAAGTATAAACAGAAAATCACTGTTAATGCTGGTAAAAATGGTACAAGCGGAGCCTTAAATGCCCTTGGTAAGTCTGGATGAGTTCTTCTCATTACGATTACCGCAACAGCTACAAGTGCAAATGCTGACAATGTCCCCATATTTACAAGATGTGCTAAAACATTTAAATCTATTAATCCTGAAATCAGTGCCGCAATAATCCCCGTTGTCCATGTATTTAAAAATGGCGTTTTAAATTTCGGATGAACTTTAGCAAGACGCTTCGGCAGTAAACCATCTCGGCTCATCGCATAAGAAACACGAACTTGCCCATACATCATAACTAGCATTACTGTTGTAATTCCTGTAATTGCTCCTACTGAAATTACCCCCGCTAAACCATCTTGTCCAATAAATTGAAGTGCAAAAGCAACTGGATCTGATATATTTAGCTGGCCGTATGGAACAATTCCTGTCAAAATAAGCGAAACAACGATATAAAGAACTGTACAAATTAATAACGATGCAATAATACCAATTGGTAAATCACGTTGCGGACGTTTCACTTCTTCTGCCGCTGTTGAAACTGCATCAAATCCTATAAATGCGAAGAATACTGTAGCCGCTCCAGCCATTACACCATCTAAACCAAATGGCATAAAGGGCGTCCAGTTTTCAGGTTTCACATAATTAAAACCAGCAAAGATAAAAATAAGAACAACTGCTATTTTAATAAATACCATAATGTTATTTACTCGTGCACTTTCACGAACACCCCTAGATAAAAGAACTGTCATCACTAAAATAATTAGAACTGCAGGTAGATCAATTATTCCACCCTTTCCTGTACCAGGAGCCGAGGAGAGAATAGTCGGAATGTGAATTCCAAACCCCTTTAATAAAGATTGAAAATATGCAGACCAACCGTTTGCTACAGCAGATGTAGCAAGTAAATATTCAAGCATTAAGTCCCAGCCAATTAAAAATGCGAACACTTCCCCCATCGTCGCGTATGTATACGTATACACACTGCCCGAGACAGGAACTGAAGAAGCAAATTCAGCATAACAAAATGCAGCAAAGGCACAAGCTAACGCGGCAATCGCAAATGATAATATAATAGCTGGCCCAGAATGTTTCGCTGCCACAACACCCGTTAGAACAAAAATACCAGTTCCAACAATTGCTCCGATTCCAAGCATAGTTAAATCTAGCGCACCCAATGTTCTTGCTAACGTTTTTTGCTTACTTTCATGCATTAACTTTGCAATTGGCTTCTTTTGAAAAATTTGCTTCATCTTTCACTCCTCCAAGTTTTAAATTTTCTGAAAATTTTTAATTCGCTTTTTTATTTTACTCATTACGCTTTTCCTAGTCAATACTTTTGTCGAAACAAGTAGAAATTCTTCTGAATATGCACGATCCTTATTATTCTTTCTATATATCTTTCCATTATTTTTTTGGTATTATTATACATGTCGATTCCGTGAAAAAGGCATGCCCCCTTATTGAGAGCATGCCTTTTTTACTTATTTCACAGTATATGAACCTTGTTCAATCCAGCTATACATATACTTTTCATCTTCTGTTTCATGTGCTTGTTTTACAATACGAAGCGGACGGAATGTGTCTATCATAACAGCTAATTCAAGCGTCTCTTTCTTCCCTATACTTGCCTCTGTTTTCCCCGGATGCGGTCCATGGGGAATCCCGCTCGGATGAAGTGTAATAGAACCTTCTTCCACACCTTTGCGACTCATAAAGTTTCCTTCTACATAGTAAAGAACTTCATCACTATTAACATTACTATGATAATATGGTGCTGGAATTGACTCTGGATGATAATCGTATAAACGTGGTACGAAAGAGCAAATAACAAAATTATGTCCTTCAAATGTTTGATGTACTGGCGGTGGCTGATGAATGCGCCCTGTAATTGGTTCAAAATCCTCTACATTAAATACCCACGGATATAAATAGCCATCCCATCCAACAACATCTAACGGGTGGTGTCCTAAAACATGTTTATGCATATAGCCTCTTGATTTTGTCATTACGACAAACTCGCCTTTTTCATCATATGTCTCTAATTTTTCTGGACCACGAAGATCTCTTTCACAAAACGGACTATGCTCTAACAATTGTCCGTATTCATTTCGATAACGACGCGGCGTTGTAATTTGGCTATTTGCCTCTACAACAAGAAACTTAGTCTCTCCTTCATCTGGAATAACACGATAAATCGTTCCAATTGGAATCGTTACATAGTCGCCTTTTCTATAGTGAATCGTTCCAAACATCGTTTCAATTTTCCCTGTTCCATAATGAACAAATAACATTTCATCGCCATCACCATTACGATAGAAATAATCCATTTTTTCTGTTGGACTCACTACTCCAATTAACAAATCTTCATTTCCAAGTATGAAATTCCGTCCACTTATTGCATCACCACTTTTTTTACTTTCTTTCGTTCGAAAGTGGCGATGAGAAAGAGCAACATCCTCTTCATACTGCAACTGACAAGAATGCGATAATGCAGAATGACCTACTTCTGTTGGCATATAATGATGATACAAAATAGACTGCGTACCAGAAAAACCTTTTGTTCCCATTACCTGTTCACGATAAAGCGACCCATCTTTTTTACGAAATTGTACATGTCGTTTATGAGGTAGTTCTCCCATGTGACGATAAAACATGCCCATCACCCGCTTCCTTTTCTTTTTTGATCGTATTACGTAGTGTACCTAAACCAGTAATCGACAGTTCTACAACATCTCCATCTTGTAGCCACTCTTCTGTACCCAGTTCTAAAATACATCCTGTTCCTACTGTCCCAGAACCAATCACATCTCCTGGATATAACGTAACGTCCTCTGAAGCACGTTCAATCATTTCAGCAAATGTATAGTAAATATCTTGGAAGTTTCCTTTTGATAATAGTTTTCCATTTACATGAGCAGTCATTTCTAAATTATATCGATCACCATTACGATAAACGTCTAATTCCTCTTTCGTAACGAGATGTGCTCCTAATGAAGTTGCAAAGTCTTTTCCTTTCGCTGGACCGAGACCTACTTTCATTTCTGTTGCTTGTAAGTCTCTCGCACTCCAGTCGTTCATAATACAATAACCAAAAATATATTCCTCTGCTTGCTCTCGAGAAATATTTCGCCCTTCTCTTCCTATTACGCAAGCAATCTCCAACTCATAATCAAGCTTTTTAGACTTTTTCGGACCAATTACAAAATCACCGGAACCAATTACAGCACGATGATTAGTAAAATAAAAAACCGGAATATCATACCATTCAGGCACAACATCTAATCCTCTTCGTCCACGAGCTGTTTTTACATGTTGTTCAAATGCGTAAAAATCTCGAATACTACTCGGATTAGGAAGAGCAGCTGTCAATTGTACTTCTTCTAAAGCATATATACCCTTATTTGGATTCTTAATATTCCGCACTACTTCTACATACTCATCCGCTTTCTCTAAAAAATCCATCATAGAAGAAGGGATTTTCCCTTCACTAGCAAGATTCATATCTATTACTTTGTCACCTTCAAGCCATCCAGCCCGTAGTTCTTTTGAAGGAAGACAAAATGTAACAAATTTCATCCTGATTCCTCCTTATAAAAATGAAATTTCCACCAGCAAAGGGACTTTTGCTGGTGGATACAAATCTTATAAGTTTCCGCGACGCTCTTGTTCTCTTTCAATTGATTCGAATAACGCTTTAAAGTTTCCTTCACCAAATCCACGAGAACCTTTACGTTGAATGATTTCAATAAATAAAGTCGGACGATCTACAATTGGTTTCGTAAAGATTTGTAGTAAGTAACCTTCATCATCACGATCTACTAAGATCTTTAATTCTTTTAACTTATCAATTTCTTCATCGATTTTTCCAACTCGTGCAGTTAGCTCATCGTAATAAGTATCAGGTGTATCTAAAAACTCCACCCCATTTGCACGAAGCGCTTCAACTGTTTTAACAATATCACTTGTTAATAAAGCAAGATGTTGTACACCAGCTCCATTATAGAATTCTAGATACTCTTGAATTTGTGACTTTCTCTTTCCGTCTGCTGGTTCGTTAATAGGAAACTTAATACGACTTCCATTCGTCATAACTTTTGACATTAACGCCGAATACTCTGTACTAATATCGTCATCATCAAAATGAATCATTTGTTTAAAGCCCATAACATTCTCGTAATAACTAACCCACTCTTCCATTTTTTCAACATTACCAACTACATGATCAACAGCAATTAAACCAGACTCCTCAAATGGAATATTAAATTCTACCTTTTGGAATCCTGGCATAAATGCCCCTTTATAATTTTTACGCTCTACAAGCGTATGAATTGTATCACCATACGTACCAATAACTGCTTTTTTCAATGTACCGTCCTCATCTGTTAATTCCTGCGGTGGAGCAATTGCGACGGCACCACGTTTCACTGCTTCTGAGTATGCTTTATCAACATCATCAACAAGTAGTGCCACATCCTTCACGCCATCACCATGAGTCTTTACAAACTCTGCAATACGATTTTCACTACTTAAAGCTCCAGACACAACGAAACGCATATTTTTTTGCACAAGAACATAAGATACCTTTTCACGGTTTCCAGTTTCTAATCCAGAGTAAGCTACAATTTTGAATCCGAACGCTCTCGCAAGATAATAACTCGATTGCTTTGCATTCCCTACGTAAAATTCCAAATGATCTACATCACGTACTGGAAAAAAGTCCTCCATTTGTGCAGCTAGCGTATCCATAGATTTTTGTTTCATAATATCTTCATCCCCCTGTAAATAGATTAAATGGTCCATACTTAAAACCAACCGAAAACGCTTCCAACATTAATTAATAGAAATTAGTTAGCAAGCTAACAAATTCTGACCTTTAAAATTTTCTATCTTTTCTGTCAAATTCCTCTTTTTTTCTTACATATAAAATTCGACTTTTTTCTCTTTGAAATAAAGCGGGATTTTATTCAGTGGATTTTTGATTATTCGTTGAATCAAGTTTCAACCGCAGCGTTTAATTAGCCATGAATGCTGGATAATGAGGTAACTTTAATACTTGAGGGTATATAAGAAGAATATAAAAAAGACTCCAACATATTAACTACTTACTAATACGTTAGAGTCTTTATTTTTTTTGAATGATTGTATTTATATATCTCATACTAATACATTTGCAAGGAATAGAATAAATGATGTTAATATTACCGCTCCACCTAAGGATCCTAATAAATCTGTTTTTGTTACTTGAAACACTTGTTCACTGTTCATATCCCTCATTCTCCTTCCTTTTTTGTTTAATTTAAAACTTCTATTATACTAATACACTTGATAAAAATACGATTAATGCTGTTAATACTACCGCTCCACTTGCTGATCCTACGAAATCACCTTTTGTTACTTGTAATACTTGCTCTTTCATATCATTTATCCTCCTTTTTTTCTTTTGTTACAAAGCTTCTATTATACTAATACGCTTGATAGAAATACGATTAACGCTGTTAATACTACCGCTCCACTTGCTGATCCTACGAAGTCACCTTTTGTTACTTGTAATACTTGCTCTTTCATATCTTTCATTCTCCTCTCTTTTTCTTTTATTACAAAACTTCTATTATACTAATACGCTTGATAAAAATACGATTAATGCTGTTAATACTACCGCTCCACTTGCTGATCCTACGAAGTCACCTTTTGTTACTTGTAATACCTGCTCTTTCATATCTTTCATTCTCCCTTCTTTTTCTTTTGTTACAAAGCTTCTATTATACTAATACGCTTGATAGAAATACGATTAACGCTGTTAATACTACTGCTCCACTTGCTGATCCTACGAAGTCACCTTTTGTTACTTGTAATACTTGCTCTTTCATATCATTTATCCTCCCTTTTTATAAGTTATCTATATGTAATTTCTAAGAAATGTTTATTTCATAGTTTTTATGTTAACGTTACATTAAATTTGATAACGTAACGTTTGTAACATTAATGTAACATAACTATTATTACGTTGCAATATAATTACGTAAAATTTATTACACTTTTTTTACGTTTTTTTTATAATAACCCTCAAAAACCTTTATTTAATGCGTTTTTCACTAAGTTCACGTTTGTAACATTCGTGTAACATTACAGTCATAAAGTGAAATGTAGTCATATTCCTCTCTATTTTTGTTACAAATTGTTTATTTAGTGCCACTAAACCTATCTAATCTTTACTTACTTTTAATATGAGATAAAATACCGTCTTTCCAAGATAAGTTTATATGTTTCCTCTATATAACTATGTATAATAAAAACAAAGAGGTGGTCATTTTGAAATTAATCGCATTAGATATGGATGGTACACTACTATCATCTAATCTTGAAATCTCCAAAGAAAACCTACAAGCAATCCAAACTGCACAAGAAGCCGGTCATATTGTAATGATCTGTTCTGGTCGTGCGAAAGAGGATGCTTTAAAGCTATTGGAAGAATATAAATTATCTCTTCCAGTCGGAGCAAGCAATGGGGCTATTGTTTATGTGGATGGAAAAGTAATTAACTCGCGTTGTATACAAAACGACAAAGTGTACAAACTTGCAAAATTACTAGAATCTGAAGGTTTCCCATATAAGCTATATACAAATAAAGGAGTTTATTCTCCATATACATGGCAAGATCAAGTGATGCAAGCATTCGAAGAAAATAAGCATGCGCTTGATGTTACATTAGAGGAACTTGAACGAATTACAGAAAAGCAAAAGAAATCGAACCTAATTACTGATTTCAAAAAAATAGAAGATGTTGTAAATAACCAAGAACTAGAAATATCTAAATTCTTCATTTTAACGTTTAATGCAGCGCATCGCGCACAGCTATTAAGTATATTACAAGAGGATGCTGATATTATGGTTACAGCATCGGCTCCTACTAACTTAGAAATTATGGATAAGAATGGACATAAAGGAAACGGGATACAGCAGATGGCAGCTCATTTTAATATCCCTATTGAAGATACAGTTGCTATTGGTGATAATTTTAATGATGTACCGATGTTAGAAGTAGCGGGCTTATCTGTTGCAATGGGCAACGCTGAAGAAGATGTAAAAAAGCTATGTGATGTTGTAACACTAACAAACAATGAACATGGTGTTGCTCACGCAATCGAGCAATTTGTATTGAAACAAACTTCATCTAGTAAATAAAAAAAGGACTCTTTCAATTTGAAAGAGTCCTTTTTTATACGTGATGACAAGCAACAAAATGCTCTACACCAACATTACGGAATTCTGGTACTGTTTTTTTACAAACATCCGTTGCAAATGGGCAACGTGTATGAAAACGACAGCCCGAAGGTGGATTTGCTGGACTTGGAATATCCCCTTCTAGTATAATTCGTTCTCGCTTCACTGTTGGATCTGGTATTGGAACAGCTGATAACAATGCTTTCGTATAAGGATGTAGCGGATTGGTAAATAACTCATCACGCGGTGCTGTCTCCACAATCGTACCTAAATACATAATTCCGATTTTCGTACATAAATGTTCTACTACACTTAAATCATGCGAAATGAATAAATAAGATAATCCCTTTTTCTCCTGTAACTCACTAAATAAATTAATAATTTGTGCTTGGATAGATACATCTAGTGCCGCTACAGGTTCATCAGCTACAATGAATTCTGGATTTAATACCATAGCTCTTGCGATTACGATACGCTGACGTTGTCCACCAGAAAACTCATGGGGATACCGGTCAATATGATAAGGAGCTAATCCACATAACTCCAATACTTCAATTACCTTTTCACGCACATTTTCTTTCGTTGCTAATCCGTGGGCCAACATTGGCTCTCCAAGCGCTTCTCCAATTCTCATTCTCGGATTTAATGAGCTAAATGGATCTTGGAAAACGAGCTGCATATTAGGGCGATGTTTTCTTAATTCATCCTTGGATAAAGAATGAACATCTTTTCCTTTAAACTTCACTTCTCCCTCCGTTTTTTGAACGAGGCGTAAAATTGTTTTTCCTATTGTTGTTTTCCCGCTCCCTGATTCACCAACGAGACCAAACACTTCACCTTTATTAATAGTAAAACTTACTCCATCAACTGCTTTTACATGCCCAATTGTTCTACTAAATACGCCACCCTTAATTGGAAAATATGCCTTTAGGTTTTTCACCTCTAATAATGGTTCACTCATTGTTCCGCACGCTCCTCATATAACCAACAAGCTACTTTATGATTTTCATCATTTACATTTAGATTTGGGGCTTCTTTTTCACATATTTCCATACAATGCTCACAACGCCCACTAAAGTAACAAAACTCACCTAAACCAACTAAATTCGGAACTTGCCCTGGAATAGAATATAGTTTATCTATTCGTTTTCCCATTACTGGTTTTGATTTCAATAATCCTTTCGTATAAGGATGTTTTGGATTTTGGAATATCTCTAGTACTGGGGCTTCTTCAATAACTTTCCCGCCATACATAACGACAACATAATCAGCCATTTCCGCTACGACACCTAAGTCATGTGTAATTAATAAAATCGACGTTTTAAATTCTTCTTTCACTTGTCTTAGTAGATCCAATATTTGAGCCTGAATGGTAACATCAAGAGCTGTTGTTGGTTCATCTGCAATTAATAACTTAGGATTACAACTAAGCGCAACAGCAATCATAATACGTTGTAACATCCCACCGCTCAGTTCATGCGGATAAGAATGGACGATTTCATCAGCGCGGGCTATGCCAACTTTACGAATTAACTCAATTGCCTTCTTATATGCTTCATTTTTACTAAGTAATTCATGCTCTCTTAACGTTTCTACAATTTGCTCCCCTACAGTGAAGACGGGGTTTAGCGATGTCATCGGTTCTTGGAAAATCATTGCAATATCATTGCCTCGTAAACTACGAAGTTCTTTCTCTTTCATTCCTAAAAGACTTTTTCCTTCATATAAAATGTCTCCACCCACTACACTACCAGATTCAGCAATAAGCCCCATAATAGATAAAGCTGTTACACTCTTTCCGCAACCTGATTCTCCTACTACACAAACTGTTTCCCCTTCTCGAACCGCAAAGCTAACATGGTTCACAGCCTTTACTGTCCCCTCGTCAGTTTGAAAATGTGTTTGTAAGTCTTTCAGCTCTACTACCGCTTTACTCATATCTTCTCACCTACCGTCTCATCTTTGGATCTAACGCATCACGAAGTGCATCACCAAGTAAATTAATTGATACAACTGTTATAAAGATTGCAAAACCGGGCGGAATCCATAACCATGGACGCTTTTGGAAATCGATTAATGAGTTAGCTGCGCTAATCATGTTCCCCCATGATGGTGTAGGTGGAACGACTCCAAGACCTAAGTAACTTAGTGCGGATTCTCCCAAAATAGAACCTGCAACACCTAATGTGGATACAACAATTAAAATGGGTAAAACATTAGGTATTAAGTGATATATAATTTTCCGGTAATCTTTTATTCCTAACACATCCGCAGCTTGCATAAATGCTTGCTCCCTAAGTGATAAAATTTGCCCTCTTACAAGGCGTGCAAGCCCTGGCCAACCTACTAGACTTAAAATAATCATAATGACATACAAACGATAATCAGACGGTACTTTCCACTCTGATAAAATCGCACCCATTATAATAAGTAGCGGTAATCCTGGCATTGACATTAAAATATCTGCAAGCCGCATAATAATATTGTCCACAATACCACGATAAAAACCTGCAATCGCTCCTAATAAAGCTCCAAGTATAACCGATAAAACCATTGAAGCTAAACCAATGGTTAATGAAATACGTCCCGCTTGCATAAGCCTTGTTAAAATATCTCTTCCTAATTGATCTGTACCAAGCCAATGAGAAACACTAGGTGGTTTGTTAATGAGCGCAACTTGTATTTTCCCTGATGCATATGGAGAAAAGAACGGACCGATAAAACAAAATAAAAACATAAAAATTAATGCATAAAACCCTACAAGTGCCATCTTATTTTTCTTTATCTTTTTAAAAGCTTGTCGCCATGGTGATGATTCGCTTCTGCTCTTTTTTTCTTTTTTTTCTGTAATTACTGTAACAGTCTCCATTTCTTTCCCCCCTTACTTCAACCGAATTCTTGGATCAACAACTGCATATACGATATCTGCTAAAAAGTTTGAAACGATTGTTAAACAAGAAAGAAACATCGTAAATGCCATCAATACTGTATAGTCACGGAAATTTAATGCTTCTAATTGAATATTACCAATCCCTGGCCAGTTAAAAATTTGTTCAATAATAATTGCCCCAGAAAACAATCCCGGTAATTCAAATGCTAATAACGTAATTGCTGGTAATATTGCATTTTTTAATGCATGCTTATAAATAACCGTCTTCTCCTTCAAACCTTTCGCTCTTGCTGTTCGTATGTAATCTTGTCTTACAACCTCTAACATACTTGTTCTAAAATACCGAGTTAGCGAGCCAACCCCGAGAAGCGTCAAAATAAATACTGGTAAAATCATATGTTTTGCAACTTCTATCACGTAAGCAAATCCTGTTGAATTACTGCCAACATCAATCATTCCACCTATCGGTAATAACTTAAAGTCAACCGCAAACACCTTAATTAAAAACAAGCCGATAAAGAATGAAGGGAATGACATTGCTGCAAAAACACCGATTGTTACAAGTTTATCGAATAAAGAATGTTGCTTCGTCGCCGAGAATACACCGATAATAAGTGCAATTAGCCAAATAAAAAACAATGCAATAATTGCTACACTAAAAGAATTCCAAATAAATTTATTTAATAATGACGTTACAGGCTCTTGATATTGAAGCGAGAAGCCAAAGTCCCCTTGCAATGCATTACCTAACCAATGAAAATAACGCTCAACAATCGGTTTGTTCAACCCATATAATTCCCTCAGTTCAGCTGCTCTTTCCGGTGTAATTTTCGGGTTTGAATCAATATAATCCCCAGGAAGAAGTGCGAACAGGACGAAGATAATAATTGATGTACCAAGCAGTGTAGGAATCATTTGTAACAACCTACGAACAATATATGTTTTCACCCTTTTTCTCTCCAATCTTATGCTTAAAATAGAAGAACATTTTTTCAAAGCGGCACATTACTAACCGAATGAAAAAATGTCTTCTACTTATACATTCTTATCGTTATTTTTCAAATGATAATACTGGTAAGTTTGCACTAATACTGTTGTACTTTTCAGGATCAATTCCTTTTATATTCCCGTTATAACCAGTAATTGTTCTACGGTAGTTTAATAGAATTACTGGTGGATCATCACTTAATTCTTTATACAATTCTTTATAAATAGGTTTACGCTTTTCGATATCTACAGTTTCAATACCTTTTTGAATTAGCTCATCTACTTTTGCATTCTTATAACCAAGACTAGTTTCATTTGCAGTAGACAAATATTCACCAGCTGTTTCACTCGGGTCACTTGTAATCGGTGTCGAAACGGAAGCTAAATCATAATCTCCTTTGTTTACCTTAGAAAGCATCGTATTAAAGTCCATAAATTCAGGATTAAACTCTACACCTATTTCTTTATAATTCTCTTTCGCAATTGGAATTAATAAATCACTATCTTTAGCCGAACTTGGACCGAAATAAGAAAGTTTTAATTTTTGACCATCTTTTTCACGAATTCCATCCGAACCAACTTTCCACCCTGCTTCATCTAATAATTTTTTCGCTTTTTCTTTATCGTATTCGTATTTATTAACTCCTTCTTCCGTATAAGCCCAAGAAGTTGGATGAATTGGTACATTGGCTACTGTACCGTATCCTTTTAACGCTGTATCAACATATTTTTTGCGGTCTAATCCGTAAATAAGTGCTTGGCGAACCTTTTTATCCTTTAAGTAAGGCTTATTATTATTCATATAAATATAACTAAATGACGGCGCTGTTTCGATTTGGATATTTGCGAATTCTAAAGCCTTAGCCTGTTCAAGAACCTCATCACCGGTACCTAAGCCAGTATGGTCAACTTCTCCTGTTTGGAATAACTGAAGCTTCGTATCACCAGAAGTAATTTTATAAATAAAGTTTTGAATTTTTGGTTTACCCGCATAATAATTTTCGTTAGCAACAAAACGAACTTCTTGACCTGGAATATACTTTTCAAATTTATATGGACCCGCAGCTAATGGCTTTCCATATAAATCTTTTAAGTAATCTAAGCTTGTATTTTGCTTATAATCTTTTCCATAATAAGCTTTTGATAGTACTGTACCTCCTAAAACAAATATAGCTTGTGAATTCACTTTTTCAGTTGTAATTTTAATTGTTTGTGGATCAACAACTTGAATACCTTCAATTGAAGTTGCTTTTCCTTCTTTATATTCTTTACCACCTTTAACGGCATATTGAGAGATATCTACTTCACCTTCATATGCCTTATCATGTAAAAGCGTCAATGTGAAAGCTACATCATCCGCCGTTAATGGCGATCCATCACTAAATTTCAAATTTTTACGTAAATGGAATGTATATGTTAACTGATCAGAAGAAACGTCCCACTTCTCAGCTAATTCTGGAATTGGTTTCCCTTGTTTATCGGTTGATACGAGAGATGCAAAAATAACTGAAGTTACGTTTCCATCCCAACCATTTTGTTGAAAGTATGGTAAAAATACGCCGCCTGGCTTACTAATACCAACTACTAACGTATCTTTTCTATTCTTCGCTTTGTCTGGCACTTTCGTTTTATCTGTCGCAGCAATCTTTTCAATTTTCACATTTTTTAAATCCTGCTGCTTAACCGGCTCTGTAGAAGCCGTATCCTCCTGTCCCCCACAAGCAGATAACACAAGCGAACTACTCAGTAATACTGAAAATACACCAGCCCATTTTTTTGTCTTTTTCTTCATTGTCCCCACCCTAACTGTTTAATAGTTATACCCTTTGAACTTATTAGCTTATGTATGCCTCCCACAGCACATTTATAGCCAATCGGAAAAGTCGGTTTTAATCAGAAAAAAATAGATGTTTTTGAGGGGTAACAATCTTATTCCGACCTTTCCGGTAGACTTTATGGTTATTAGCTTATATCGTTCATTATGTTTTGTCAATTCTTTCTAAATAAATATTTTGAGAATTTTTCCAAAATTACCACTCTACATTTATACTTTAAGAAAACTCAGCTATAATTCGTATTAAAACTTAAAAATCTACTTCTATTCCTTCAGCATGAAACATAGAATACTAATAACCAATTACCAAAAAGGGGGCGAAAATATGGACAACCTATTCCAATACGTCCTGCACTACGTATTATTAACAATTATGATAGTCGGAGCGCTATTACTATTCCCGTTCTTCCCGAAGTTCGTCCTCTTTTTAGCTTTTTTTATTATGCTCGGGATCGCTATTATAATTTCAACGAGAGAAGATGCCACGCAAAAAGAGAGCAGAGTTCAGCGCGTAAAGCTGTAACTTTGCTCTCTTTTCGTTTCCATTCACTAGTCTCTGTTACACATATTTATCCCGCTATTTGCCGTGCAGTAAGACCCCCACCTCAAAATTCAGCGAAAGCAAAAGAAATTAGGTCTGGGTCGGGGTGCCCGTAAAGGCCCTCACTTTATCTCTCGGGAAATAATTAGCCTTTGTTTTTGTAATTACTCCTATCCAAAAACCACTAATGACATTTATTTTTCACCTTATTATTTTCATATGTTTCACAAGCTATGCAAATTGAGGAACACGGATTTATCTAAGTTACTGTTTCACGTGAAACACATCGCTTCATTTAACCTTTAAAGCAAAATATCATTATGAAGAAAGCCACTTCCTCCAGCAAAACTGAAAGGAAGTGGCTTTCTACTCATTACTCCACAATATTCTCTAATTCATTATATAAATCTGCTCGTAACAACTCTTTCTTCGCTTTTTCCTCATATAATTTTTCAAGTTTTTCAACATCAGCTACATGTTCCATTCCACATTCTATTGCATATATATCTTCTTCTACATGCATTAACTCATTTTCAATCTCTTCAAGATTCCTAGCTTCTTTCTCTTTTACAGGAACCGTTTCAACACTTTTTCTCCCTTGGCGTTTCTGCTTTATTACTTGCTTCTCAAGCTTTTCCTCCCACTTTTGACGAGCCCATGCATAGTTTCCTGCAAACTCAAATAATTTGCATCTATCAATCCAGTACGTCTTTTCAAATAACTTATTTAAAAAATATCGATCGTGTGAAACAGCTAAAATCGTCCCGTTATATTGCTCAAGGGCTTCCTCTAAAACTTCCCTTGATTCAATATCAAGATGGTTTGTCGGCTCATCTAAAATTAGAAAATTGATGTCTTGATACATAAGTTGCGCAAGTCTTAATCTCATTTTTTCTCCACCACTAAGTTGCGTTACTTTCTTAAATACTGCTGGACCATAAAACAAAAACTTAGCTAATATATGTCTTGCTTCTCCCTCTGTTACAGCCACATTCTCTCTGAATGCTTCCAATACATTACTCTTCATATTTTCATATGCATGTTGTGATAAATAACCAATTTTGACACTACTACCAATTCGAATTTCACCAACGTCTGGATTTATTTCTTCTAATAGTAGTTTTAATAATGTAGTCTTCCCTGTACCATTACGACCAACGATAGCAGCACGCTCTTGAAAACGAACATGTAAATTCGCTTGTTCAAATAAAGATCGGCCAGCAAAACCTTTACTCACTTCTTTCATTACAACAACATCTTTTCCGCTTCTCTCTTGCCCTTCAAACTGAAGACCCATCTGTTTTCTTTCTAAAATCGGTCTCTTTAATTTCTCTATACGCTCTAACGCACGTTCCATATTCCTCGCTCTTTTATGCAATCCTTCATTCGGAGGATTCGCTTGATTTGCCCATTCACGTAGGCGCTTAATTGCTTCTTTCATTTTCTTTATTTTCTTTTGCTGCTCTTGATAAGCTTGAAACTCTTGAAGTAACCTTTCTTCCTTCTCCTCAACGAACTGAGAATAATTCGTATGGTACACGTGAATCTCTCCATCTTCCAAATCCAAAATTTTCGTTACAACTTCATCAAGGAAATAGCGATCGTGTGAAATAACCATAACTGTTCCATTATATTCTTTTAAAAATTTCTCTAACCATTCAACTGCAAACAAATCTAAATGATTTGTTGGTTCATCTAATAGAAGTAAATCTGGTTTCTGCAATAGCATATATGCAAGGCTTATTTTCGTCTGTTCTCCTCCACTTAATTCCGTAAATACTCTTGGAAATAAGTTTGTGACTTGTAAGCCATTTGCTACCTTCATTATATTTGCCTCTATTTCATAACCACCGAGAAATGCAAATTTTTCTTGAATTACTCCGTACCTCTCCATTAGCTTTTGCAAAGCAGATTGTTCCTGCTCCTCCGCCATATTTTTTTCTAGAGCATGCATTTCTTTTTCTAATTCCTTTTCTACTTTAAAAGCGGAACTCAATACATCATATACAGTCATGGCCTCATCAAACTTCGGAATTTGTGCGACATGACCAATACGTGTACCTTTCTTCATATGAATGGCTCCTGCATCCAAACTCTCCATTCCCGTTAGAAGCCCAAAGATTGTTGTCTTCCCACTACCGTTACGACCAACTAACCCAACACGTTCACCATTCTTTATTTCAAGCGATATATTTTCAAATATGATGTTTCCACCAAAAGATTTCGTTACATTATTTACACTACAAATAGTCATTTTCCGTACTCCTTTCAATATAAAAAACCATGAGAAAGAAACATTCCCCATGGTTTTCGGCATAGAAAAAGGAAGCCAAATAGCTCCCTTTTCACACGTTTATTAAAAATGGGTGAAGAGATTTCTATCGTTCAATAGTCACTATGCAATTGTTAAAAAAGGGCATACGTATCCCGTTAACAACTACATCATGAAAAATCGCACGACAAAAATAGATAAAATCTAAAAATTTGGCACGCGCAGCTAAAGAACGTTTCATCTCATTCACCCCTTTCGTACGGAATTTAATACTTACTTCTTTATTATACTTTCCAATTTCATGTTTGAATAGTCATTTTTCTGAAAATAATGAAGATAGACTAAACATTTCAATAAGTGACATCAAATCTTACAAAACTGTTATGTTCACGTAATGGAAAGCGATAGTACGAAAAGATGCCTCCCTATACAATAAAGATGTAAAACAAGAGAGACAAACACAAGGAGGAAACAAACATGATGAAAGAAATCGTAAAAGCAATCTTTGAGGTATTAGTGAACGGACAAGCAGTTGTAAAAGAACTAAATGAACTATAAAAAGGAGTGAAGAAATATGATGAACATGGTAAAAATGATTTTACACGCTTTAGTCGATGCAAAAGCAGTTAGCCAAGAATTAAACCAACAATAAAAAGGGGTATATGAATATGAAGAAAGCCATTATTATAATTGCAAGCACAGCAATTACTTTATACACAATAAAAAATAGAAAAAAGAAAAATAATGAAAATGTTCTATATTATCCATACACACTATTAGAGAAAAAATAAAAGACAAGGTACCCTATCGTAATGAGGATATCTTGTCTTTTATTTTTTCCATATTGTCTTTAGAGGATTTCCTTCTCCTTTTCCCGAATGTATTAAGCGGGATTTTTACACATATTTTAAAGGGGCATATATACAAATGGATACACAACAACTATATTTTTTAAACGATATCGGTAAACAAAAACCAGAAAGTATTCGGAATAGAAGCGCTGCATGTCCATTTTGCGATAAAGAACATTTAACGGATATTTTAGCAACTGATGGTTCTATTATTTGGTTAAAAAATAAATTTCCTACATTACAAGATACATTTCAAACGGTGCTGATTGAAACGGATAATTGCGAAGATCATATCGCAACATATACAGAAGAACATATGCGAAAATTAATGCAATTTTCTATTCAACATTGGTTACACTTACAGAAGAACGAAGAATTTGCATCTGTAATTTTATACAAAAATCACGGTCCATTTTCAGGTGGAAGTTTGCATCATGCACACATGCAAATTATCGGAATGAAATATGTAGATTATCTTGAAAATATTGAAGAAGAAAATTTTCAAGGGGTAATTGTGCAAAAAAATGAACGCATTGAGCTTAATATTTCAGAGCGTCCCATTATTGGCTTCACTGAATTCAATATAATCATTGATAATATTTCATATATAGATGAAATGGCAAATTACATTCAGCAAACTGTACGTTACATACTGATAGATTTCCATAAAGGATGCAGTAGTTATAACTTATTCTTTTATTACTTAAATGGAAAAATCATTTGTAAAGTTGTACCTAGATTTGTCGTTTCACCATTGTATGTAGGATATAAAATACCGCAAGTTTCTACAAAACTAGAAGAGGTGAAAATACAACTCACGCAGTATTTCACGAAAGAAAAGGATGAAATTATTCATAAAAAAACAGAGTAGGTATAGAAAACCTACTCTTTGACCCCGCATTAACGAGCAGTAAAACTTCCACCTCAAAATCCGGAAAACGCTAGAATTTAGGTGGAAGATTAACTGCTCGTAAAAGCCCGATTGGTGAAGACTAATAATCAGCGGGGGATGAACAGACTCCCCCACTGATTAAAGTTTCACTTTATTACACCTTTATTTCGATAGTACACATCTTCTAGTCCGATGTTATACTTCATGTTATTATCCGTCCACTCTGGCCCTAAATTCCCTGGCCATCCAGATGTATTCGCTATATATTTCAGTAATGCAAAATCAGTCAAACCTTTTTGCACCCCACGCTTATATCCTTTCATTAAATGCGGCATTGCAATTTGCGCATTTGTACGTGGATCTTTCAGCTCATCATCAGTTAAATGTTCTGGTGCAAGCCCGCCGCCGCGGTGTAGTTGAAACAATCCGAATGAAGTTCCATTATCTCCAACACTTCTTGGATTTAATCGACTTTCATGCTCGGCAATTGCAAGAGGTATCCATTCTGGAAGATTTACTTTCTTCGCTTCCTCTATAATGATTTGTTTCATCTGTTTTGCTTCTTCTGAATCAACATAGCTTGTTCCATTCACTAGCTTATCCATTCCTTCAGACTTTCCTTGGAAATATAAATATACTCCAAGAACAACTAAAAATCCTACAAAGAATTTCTTCACTACCTCTACCTCTTTCTCCGCTGAAATTTGTCCCCTTTCAGCCTTCCCTTTACAATTACCTACATTCTATTACTCTTTTATCATAGCAAATAACTATACGTATTATCATCATGCTTTAGACCGATTTTGTGAAAAAACAGCTGGTAAATACGTGCAAAAATGTAACTTTCATAGACTATAACGCATTTTTTGTATATAATTGTAAACTGAACTCTATATATAGAATAGGAGCGTACAAAATGAAAAAATGCCTAACACTCTTGTTCAGCATTTTACTACTCATCCCTACCTACACCTCTGCACAAACATCATCAAAACCAAAAGTACTTGTTTTGTATAGTACACAAGACGATAAAGTTTCAAATAATGTCCAAATCCTTAATACTCAATTAGGACATTTTACAAATGATATAACCGTAAAAAACTTAAAAGAAGCAACTTCAATTAATAACGTATCCTCCTATACACATATTGTTTATATCGGTGAAACAAAAGAAGCGTTTTCTGATGAAACGAAACAATTTCTAGAAAACTTCTCCGGCCCTGTATTAGTATTAGGACAAAATGTTGAACAATTATCTAAGCGTTTTTCTTTCATTACATTGAAGAGTGACGATATACGAGTTAATAAAATTGAATATCCAGAAAAGAAGCTAAAAAATACCTTAGAAGAGGAACGATTAATTCAATCATTTGATACGAATGGAACTGTGCTTGCTAACGCTTTAAGCTCAAATAACACTAACCCACTAATCGTTCAGCATGAAATATCTTATTATGTTGCAACACCTAACCTCTTTGACTGGATGTCTCATTACGTCGGTGAAATGTTATTTTCTTATTTCAGCCAAAAACCAACGAAAAATAAAGTTGAAGCTTATTTACGTCTTGAGGATGTTCACCCAGCAGCAGATATAAATCAATTGAAAGAAATTGCTGAATTACTAAAAGAGAAAAAGATGCCTTACATGATTACTGTTATTCCGGTATATAAAGATCCAGATACAGGAAAGATAATACATTTAAAAGATAAACCAGAACTAGTTGATCTTTTACGCTCTATGCAAGATGATGGTGCAGCAATTATTATGCATGGTTATACTCACCAATTTTATGACAGTGAAACAGGTGAGGGCTTTGAATTTTGGGATGTCAAAACAGATCAACCAATTCGCCAACCGAAGCATGAAAAACCGAAGACAAAAGATGACTTTCCAAATATAGAGGCATATAACCAATATGTAAAAAAAGAGGAAGAATTCGAGGAAAAATATACGAAAGATCATATTGAAAAAGGAATTCAAGAACTTGTAGATGCTAAACTATATCCTGTTGCCTTTGAAGCACCTCATTACACGATGTCTCAAAAAGGATATGAAATATTATCAAGGTACTTTTCAACTTATGTAGGACAACTACAGTTAAATGATACAACTTGGAAATCCATGCACTCACCATATTATACAAGTACTCCGTCATTTTTACATGGAATGAAACTATTGCCTGAAACAGTCGGATTTATTGAAGAAGATACGCCACAAACTATTGCTAAAATGAAAGAACGTGCTCTATCTGTTTCTAAATTATCCGATGGAGTTATTGGTGCATTCTATCATCCTTACTTAGGTGTGAAACCATTAAAAGAAGTATTAAAGGATCTAGAAAGTATTCCAAATATAGAGTGGATTGATTTACAAAAGGAAAAGAATGAAGTAAAAATGAAAGATATTCATATTACGACGAATAAAGACGGCATTCACGTTGAAAAACCAACCAGTGCGAATGACATAATTGATTATATAAAGCAATATGGCTTCTTCCTTATACTGGGGTTCGTTATCATTGTCTTTCTTTTATTATTAAAACGTGCGAGAAAATTAGAATCCTAATACAAAACCACCGAGCGGAACGCTTGGTGGTTTTTTGTCATATATCAAACCGTGGCATTTTATTAAATACATTCAATTTTCACTTTTTCCGTTACATGATTAAAACTATAATTCTCCTATCCTTTCAAATAAAATCGACTTGTATTTTCATATATTGTTTTTGCGACCTTATCAATGGATATGTTTTGTATAGAACTAATTTCCTTTAATACATCTCGAATCATTCTTGGATGCGTTATAACACCCTCTTGAAATTCCCACGGTCCATCTGTTTCTACCATCATATATTCAAGCGGATAATACGAAACGATTTTTCTAATCTTCTCCTTATGTAAAACATCCGGTGTAATCGAAATATAATAACCATTCTTCATCATCCGTTTCATTGTTTCATCACTTCCTTTAAACCAATGGAAATGTGCACGTGAAACTTTATATTTCTCTAGCAAATCACATACAGTGTCAGCATCTTCATAAACTGCGTGTAATACAATCGGCAAATTATACTTACTAGCTAGTTCTATAAATTTTTTCAATACAGCTATGTATGGATCTACAGCAATGCTTTCATCTTCTTTCCTCAAATAATAGGGCAAACCTACTTCACCAATCGCAACAATTTCCTCTGCGTTCTGTTCAATAAGTTTATAAATCTGTTCACACTCTTCTTTATGAATCTGTTGCTCTGGATGAAACCCTATCGCTGGATATATAAAGGGATTCTTCTTCGCTAAAGATAACGTTTCCTTACAAGATTGATAATTCATAGATACAGCAATAAGCCCCTTTATTTCATTACTATTTTCCACCTCTTTCAGTAATCTGTTCTTCTCTTCATCCTTATATTGATCAACATGTATATGACTATCAATCCATTTCATCTTTATGCCCCCATAAAAAAAACAAGAAAGGACTTCCTTTCTTGTTTTAGCATCTATATTATTTAACAATTAAGTTTGTTATGATATCAAATAATCCAATACACACTACGGCAACAGTAAAGTAGCTACAGAAATCTTTAATTGGTAACTTCACTACTTCTTCTTTACGCATCCCATTTTTCTCCCTTCTTACTAGATCCCTAATTATTTTTCTATCTGTATCTATTATGCAAAAAATATGACAAATTTACTATCGAATTAACTTACGTAAACCTTACAATGTTGTAAGGTTTAAAAAAGGATCCTCATCTTTATTCAGATGAGGATTATTAAAAATTAGTTGGTTTTTCATTCTTCATTACAAACAGAAAGTAATACATTAAGACTTTCTAGTTACACTATATGAAAATTACTATCTTTTAACTATCGAATTACATTACAGAAGACTTACATGTTTGTAAGTTATGTGTAATGTAATTCGATAGTTTCCCTTACTTATATTTCGTACAATAAAGTTAGAAAGTAAGCCAAATAAGAAGAACACTCAAATAACCAAATTGCATTGCTAGTAGCTACTCTTCTTATACCTTTCAACCATGCTACTACAATGTACCCCCTTCCCCTTTATATAATAAAAAAGCCTTAGTCTATATGGACTAAGGATTTTTTATTAACCCATAAAATACCCTTACCTGGTATTTTTATTTTCGACAAAAAATAGCTGGGGGTATATTTTACTATCTCATCGTTAAAAGTTTACTCTTCGCATTTATAGGAATATTTGCAACCTCAATCTCTTCAATCGATTCACCGTAACGTCCTTTTGCAAAAACCTTTAATGCTTCATCTCTCTTTAACATATGCTTAACCGTTTTCTTTATTTTCTGCTCTCTACCACGTTCATCGAATGCAATAAATTCATATTCATACCACTCATCACCAATATGCTGACCAATTGTATTCACAACCGTATAGTATTCTTTCGTCTTATAAAATGGATTATATTTATCGATAACCGGTCCAAGTTTCGTAGGCAGTAACATTACTACTATCACTATCATCGCTATTATAGTAGTGATCATTTTTTTCTTCATAATAAACATTCCTCCTCTGCAGGATATATATACATCCATTTTAAAAAGGGGGAATAAAATCTACTATTGAATCTCATTACATTACACTTACATTTTTGTAAGAATTAAAAAAGGTGAACGAATTTACTCGTTCACCTTTTAGCTTGCTTTAAAGCCACCGCCAAGTACATCACGTACATCATGTATAACAACGAAAGCATCTTCATCTACCCGGCTAATAACTTGTTTTAACTTAACAAGCTCTTGTTTATTAATAACAACATATAAAACTTCTTTATTTTTACCAGTATATCCGCCGCGCCCTTCTAATACAGTAACACCGCGTGTCATATTTTTCGTAATAGCTTCACGAATTAAATCTGGTTGATTCGAGATAATCGTAACAGCCGTTTTTGTATCCATTCCTTCTACAATGAAATCAATCACCTTCGCTCCGATGAACACAGCTACAAGTGTATACATTGCCTTTTCTTGCCCTATTATAAATACAGAACCAGCAATTACAACAATATCAATAATTAGTACGCCTTTACCTACGCTCCAACCTAAATATTGATTTGCTAACCGAGCTAAGATTGCTGACCCTCCCGATGTACCTCCGGCTTTGAACATACAGCCTAATCCAATACCCACAAATAAACCAGCAAATAAAGCTGCTAATAATGTATCACTATTTACATGATACTCAATATGTTCTGTAACGTATAAAAACAAAGATGTTTCTACAATCCCTAAAATTGTATAAATCATTGTTTTCTTATCAAAAAATTTATAACCAATAGCTAGTAAAATTGCATTTATAGCAAAATTCACAATCCCTGGTGACCAATCAAATAAGTAGTACGTAACAACCGTTAAACCAATAATTCCACCTTCCGATAAACGGTTTGGAATTGCAAAGTAATTAATACCAATTGCGAATAATAATGAACCAATTGTAATTAGTGTTATTTCCTTTATACGTTGATTAACCATAGTTCATACCCTCCCCCCATTTGACATTGTATCACTATCTCCTAGAGGTTTAGAAGTGGTTTTTATTCCGCATTTTCCCTCTTAAAAATTGAAATATTATGTTTAAACAGAGGGTTGATTAATTATTCATATTTGCTCTAACTGCACGGACAAATTGCTCCACATTCCCTTTCTGAATATACTTAGCGCGAATGGTTTCATGATTACAAGTAAACTCAAAGTACGGATGAAAATCTATGCTATCTATATGCACATATGAGTACTCTTTAAATGTTGAAGGATAGTAAGGAAATTTCCCGTAAAACAGGAGGCGTCTAGTAGTGGCAACAAAAATTCCATGTTGATAACATAACATGAAATTATCCTTCTCAAAGATCCCTACCACAAAAACCAAAATCTTTTCATCATCATCTACATACTTTTTCATACTCGATAAAAGTTCATTCATGCATATTCCTCCAAATTCTATTCACTGCTTTAACACTTGAAAAGAATCCATGGATATTACAGACCGGTTTAACTCCTTTATAAAGTATGAAACGCGTTTCCTGTCAAAGATATTTCAAAAAAATAATCCGTTATGCGATTATACACATAACGGATTAAGATTAAACTGTAGAGCGTTCCACAAGTTCGTATGGAATTTCCAGCTTTTCTTGTTTAGAACTCTCGTCATTCACTTTTCTATGCAACATTTCAAAAGCAGTTTTCCCTATCTCCTTTAAATTTTGATCAATAGTTGTCAATTGTAACACTTGCGAGATAGGTTGATTATCAAAGCCAATAATCGCTAAATCCTCAGGAACTTGAATCCCTAATTTTTCAACCTCTGTCATAACCCCAATCGCAACTTCATCACCTGCTACTATTAATGCTCCAGGAAGATCCTGCATCTCTTTTAACTTATGAGCCACTTTTACACCATCTTCTAGTGTAAAACATTCTGTAAAAATCCATTCTTCGTTAACCTCTTCATCTATAGATTGCAATTGCTGTTTATAAACATCAAAACGCTTTTGACTACTCGGCCCTAATTTTCTTCCCGTACAATAGCCAATTTTTTTATAACCTTTCTCAATCAAATAATCCATTCCTAATTGAAAGGCCGCTGAATGATTCGTATATACACTTGAGATGTTTGAAATATCATTATCTTCACAAGCAATTATTGTGCCGTAAGAAGCATACGGTTCTATCGTTTCCCAATCATTTGCACGTGAACAAATAATAAGACCATCCAATTGTTTTGTTTTTAACATATGTAAACTTTTCATTTCTTCTTTTTTATTATAATTCGTTTGGCAAAGTAACACTCTGTAATTATGAGTTAACGCAATCTCCATCATTCCGCTCACCATCGCATCAAAACACGGATGATTAATATACGGTAAAATCACACCAACAATATTCGTCTTTCCTTTTGATAAATGAACAGCATTTGCGTTTTGCGAGTAATTCAATTTCTCAACTATCTCTATAACCGCTTTCCTTTTTTCTTCACTTACATATGGGTGATCATTCAACACTCTCGAAACAGTCGTAACTGAAACTCCCGCCATCTTTGCGATATCTTTAATATTAGCCATGCACTCACCTCTATCTTTAAGTTAATGAATCTCATGAACATATGTCAAATCTTCTTATCATTACACCTTCATTTGTTTCTCTTACAAAAGTGTAATTTTTCTGTAAGCTAATTCGATAGTGACTTTCCGCAACATTTCATACAATTAAGTCAGAAACAAGGTAACAACTATTCGAAAAGGAGCGGATTAATATGATGAACAAAATGAAAACGAACAATTTCTTACATACAATGGGCATGGTATTTTCCGCTCTTATCGACGCAAAAGCTGTTGCTTCTACATTAAACAAGTAAGGAGAATATATTATGAATAACATCACTTTTAACAAATTAGATTTTTTAGGACTAGCTAGTGGCTCGCTTCTTCTTACTGCTTTTATTTACGCCGCTACGCTTGTATAACTTTGTGTCCCCTTTCCCCTTTATTATAAATAGTAATAGAAAAGACGACCGTTTATGCCCGGTCGTCTTTTCTTATTTTTGATTTGATTGCAAAGCTTCTTTTAACTCCTCAAACTTCTCATTTAATTGATCTGTCATCATTTTCATAGCGGTTTTTCGATCTATTTGTTCTCCAGCCTCAATTTGAATCGGATCTCCAAAAATCAATTTTGCCTTTTTCCCCTTTATTAATTCTTTTACACTTGATGGACCAACATAAGCTGCCGGCACTAAAGGTACATTAGAACGCATCGCAATTGTCACAGCACCCGCTTTTAATGAAACATCTTCCGCTGATCTCGTTCCACTCGGAAAAATCCCTACTACCTTTCCTTCTTTTAATAAACGTGATGGAATTTTAAGTGTACTCGGTCCCGGATTCGCGCGATCTACAGGGAATGCATTTACATTTTTAAAGAACCAATTTTTGAATTTCCCTTCAAATAATTCTTTTTTTGCCATGTAATGAATTTGAGTTGGGTACATCCCTGTAGCTAACATTAATACATCCATAAAACTTGTATGTGTACACGCAACAACATACGGACCACCTTCTGGTAGCTTTTCTCTTCCTTGCACTTCTACTTTCCCAGCTGTTTTAAATATATATTTCAACAAAAATGTAATTGGTTTATACATTTATTTCGTTCCTTTCTAAACATCCGAAGTATAATCATATTCTTACAACAATTATAACACTAAGTTTTAGGAGTTGGTAATAAAAATAAGTATGAATTGTTAAATTTCAATTCTTACAAAAGTGTAATTTTCTTGTAAGCTAATTCGATAGTTACTTCTTACTATATTTCATACAATTAAGTCAGAAACAGGGCAACAATTATTCGAAAAGGAGTCGATTAATATGATGAACAAAATGAAAACGAACAATTTCTTACATACAATGGGCATGGTATTATCGGCTCTTTTCGATGCAAAAGCTGTTGCTTCTACATTAAACAAGTAAGGAGAATGTATTATGAATAACATCACTTTTAACAAATTAGACTTTTTAGGATTAGCTAGCGGCTCTCTTCTTCTTACTGCTTTTATTTACGCTGCTACGCTTGTATAACTTTGTGTCCCCTTTCCCCTTTATATAGAAAAAGACGACCGTCTATGCCCGGTCGTCTTTTTAATTTTTTCTTTCTTTCAACTCTTTTAAAAGCTGTATCAGCTCAGCTTGTTGTTTTATCTTTTTACGACCATTTCGATTAATTGCTGCAAGCTCACAGCCAACTCCGACGGCGAAGAAAAACAATAAACTTTCTAACATGTGAAATCCTCCATTTGCCTATTAAACAGCTTGACGTAATTGTTCTTCTTGTAAAACTCTCTTATTTATATTTTCTTCTTTTCTCTGGCAAACGTTATTGCGAATAAGTGCTGCAATAACAAGTACAGTCCCTATAATATCAAACATTGTGATTTGATACCCTTGCATCATCATAATAGCTAAAGTCGTAATTGGTACAAAATTAATAAATAAAATCCCATTAATGGATGATAAAATTTTCACACCGTAGTTCCAAGCAAGTAGCGCTACAATACCTGGCAATGTCATCATAAATAACAAATCATATTTCACAATAGAAATCGTTCCCATACTAGGAACTGAAACATATCCAAGCCACGTAATAATTACCGTTATAATTCCTGTAACAGTCGTACCGAATACACACGTCAACGTAGAATAACGTAATGTTGACCAATCACTACACGTTTGACCACCCATCGTATAAATAACCCAGCCTATAACACCAATAAATATAAATGCTAATGGGAACATATTATCTTTCAATGTTACAAAGAAACTCATGTCACCTTTTGTAATAACAAACACAGCTCCTACAAAAGCAATAACCATACTCGTTATCATATACTTCTTCGGTTTTATATGCTTATATCCCCATAAAATACAAATAGAAATCATCGGCATAAGTGCTTCCATAATGGAAGCTACCATTACACCCGACTTACCCATCAACATTTGCCCTAAAAATATGAGGACATTATATACTGTAAATGCCATCGTTCCAAAAAAGACGAGTAACTTTCCTCTTCCCTCTAAACGAAATGCCTGTTTTCCTTCTTTCACTAACAACAATACAATCAGCATTATCGCCACTGCTCCATAGCGAATAAGCGAAAAATAAAATGGATTTATGTATTCTAGCGCATGATCAGCAACTGGAAACATCGCTCCCCATGACATACTCGCAATTAAACACGCTACAGCCCCTATTATCATTTGACCTCTTCTCACCGCAATCCCCCGTTTCTTTCTATTTGCACAAAGAGAATTGTAAAAGAAAAAATATATCACGTAAAATGATTCAAAATGATGTTAACTATCATTTATAATGATAGTTAACATCAAGGGGGATTACAAAATGGAATTACGAGACTTACAAATCTTTAAAAGCGTTGCCGATCAGGGTAGTGTAAGTAGCGCAGCAAAGGAATTAAATTATGTACAATCAAATGTAACTACACGTATTAAACAACTAGAAAACGAATTAAAAACCCCACTCTTTTACCGCCATAAACGAGGAATGACTTTAACAGCTGAAGGAAGAAAAATGCTCGTTTATGTTAGTAAAATTTTGCAAGATGTCGACGAACTAAAACAAGTATTTTTAGATAGCGAAACACCCTCCGGTATATTGAAAATCGGTACAGTCGAAACAGTAAGTACACTGCCTACCATTTTATCTTCTTACTATAAAAGCTATCCAAATGTCGATTTATCATTACAAGCGGGTCTAACAGAAGAATTAATTAGAGAAGTACTTGATCATCAATTGGATGGCGCCTTTATATCAGGTCCTATTAAACATCCACTAATCGAACAATACGATGTTAGTACAGAGAAATTAATGCTTATAACACAAAATAAAGCCTTTCATATAGAAGAATTTACAACAACTCCTCTACTCGTTTTTAACCAAGGATGTGGATACCGCTCCAAACTAGAACGTTGGCTTAAAGATGAAGGTTTGCTACCAAAAAGAATTATGGAATTCAATATATTAGAGACAATATTAAACAGCGTTGCACTCGGCCTCGGAATTACACTCGTACCACAGTCTGCTGTCCATCATCTTTCTAAAGCAGGTAAGGTACATTGTCATGCAATCCCTGAAAAATACGGCAGTATTTCAACGGTTTTCATACGCCGTAAAGATAGCTATATGACGAATTCAATGCGTAGTTTTTTAAAAACAATTGAAGACCATCATCATATCAATATGCTGTGAAAGACATTCTTACATGAATGTCTTTTTTTCTTACAAAAGTGTAAGTCTTTCGTAAGCTAATTCGATAGTTGCAAGTAGCCATATTTCCTATAATTAAGACATAAGCAGGGCAACAACAATTCGAAAAGGAGCGGATACGCATGATGAACAATATGAAATCAAATAAATTTTTAAATACAATGGGCATGGTGCTATCCGCACTTGTCGATGCAAAAGCTGTTGCAACTACATTAAACAAATAAGGAGAGTTTATAATGAACAACATTACTTTCAACAAATCAGACTTTATCGGACTTGCAAGTGGAGCCACTCTTCTTACGGCTTTCATTTATACACTTGCTCAAGGTCTTGTTTAACACTTTGTTTCCCCAACCCCCTTTATATATAGAAAAAGCTGCTCGTCTTATAGACAAGCAGCTTTTTAGTTTGTTTCATATACAATTTGACCTGTTTTCGTAATATCATATCCGCCAATCGCATTTAATTCATTATGAAATTCTTCCGATTGCAGAATGTCTTTCACAACTTCAATCAACTCTTCATTTTCTTTATTCTTCAAAATTACTAAATCATACTGTTCTTTCATGATTGGAATAAAGTCCACATTTACAATTTGCGAAAACTTTTCTGAACCTACTCCTACATCAGCTTTTCCATTTGCAACTTGCGTGGCAACACCAAGATGATTCGATTCTTCCCATTCATATCCACTAATATCAGCTTTATTTAATTTTTGGATTCGTAATTGTTCATCGACTAACACTCTAATACCAGAACCCTTTTCTCGATTCACAAACTTTATAGTGGACCCGGATATGTCAGCCCATGCCTTTATTCTCTTCGGATTTCCTTTTCGGACATAAAATCCTACATTTCTGGACAATAAATTAATCATAATGCATGGCTGTCCTACTAAAATGCGTTTTACGTAAGGAACATTATATGTACCAGTTTCACCATCAAACAAATGCAAACTAACGATACTTCCTTCTCCTTGATACATTTTCACTAAACTCGTTAAGCTACCTTGATACGCCCTTAAAACATTAGAACTTGGCAAACGATTTTCTATACGTTTAGCTAACATATCTAACGTTAGTTCTTGACCACTAATAATACACGTGTTCAAGATACTACTACCATCGTTTTTTACAGGAGTAACTTGTACCTTTCCTGTTTTCATTTGTTTTATATATTGATCTAAATCTGTTGCATCAATGCGCATCTGTCTACCAACTCTATAAGAAGGAAGTTCTCCTTTTTTAATTAAGTCGTATACAGTTAATTTTGATACTTTTAATCGCTTTGCTACTTCTTCCGTTGTGTAGGAATGATGATCCATAGACGATTCCTCACTTTCTCCTTTCATTGTAACAAAGAAAAGAATATTTCTCCTATTTTTTAAAAATAGATATATGTTCAAATTACATTCAATTATAACTAGTTATATTTAGATATAATTAGTTATAATTAGATGTATCAAAACGAAAGGGGATTTTTTTATGAATAAATTTACATTACGTTCCATCGGGGCACTTATACTTTCTTTCCTTCTTATATTTAGTGCTGCTTGTACAAGTGGGGAAAAGCATACAAAGTCAGCTGCTAAAGAGGATAAAACAGTTGAACTGACTATCTCAGCTGCTGCAAGCTTACAAGATGCATTAAAAGAAATCGAAAAACAATATAAAGAAAAAGAGCCAAATATCAAACTTTCTTTTAACTTCGGTGCTTCTGGAGCACTTCAACAACAAATTGAACAAGGTGCACCTGCTGATTTATTCTTCTCTGCAGCAGAAGATAAATTCCAAACCCTTGTAAAAAAAGGATTCATTAGTGAAAAAGAAGGGAAAAATCTTCTTGGAAATGAACTAGTTCTAGTCATCCCTAAAGATAGTTCACTTACAAAATTTCAAGATTTAAAAGATGAGAAAATCAAAAAAATTGCACTTGGTACACCTGAATCTGTACCTGCTGGCAAATATGCAAAGGCTTCTCTAACACACGAAAACCTTTGGAATGATGTTCAAAATAAAGTCGTATTTACAAAAGATGTTCGCCAAGTGTTAACATATGTAGAAACAGGGAATGTCGATGCTGGCATCGTATACAAAACAGATGCTCTCATTTCGGATAAAGTAAAGATTGGTGAGACAGCAGCAGCTACTTCTCATGAGCCAATCCACTATCCTTTAGGTGTTATAAAGGAATCTAAACATAAGAAAGAGGCGACTTCATTTTATGAGTATTTGCAGTCAAAAGATGCACAATCTATCTTTAAGAAATATGGATTTACAGTTCTGTCGTAATTACTATGAGCATTGATGCTATTTTATCGCCTGTCTTTCTATCTTTAAGAGTAGCTGCGTGCGCCACTATTCTCGTTACAATTTTAGGGACAATTGTCGGGCGAGCACTAGCTCGCTCCTCATGGCGATATAAAGTACTATTAGAAACCATATTTTTATTACCAATGGTACTTCCACCAACTGTTATCGGCTTCTTTCTCATTATCATCTTTGGAAACAACAGCCCGATCGGAAAGTGGGTTGAATCATTATTTCAGCAGTCTATTATGTTCACATCTACTGCTGCGATTATCGCTTCTACAGTTGTTGCATTTCCGCTTATGTACCAATCAGCGAAAACGGGATTTTCTATCGCAAATGTACAAATTGAAGAAAGTGCTCGTGACCTTGGCGCAAGTGAATATCAAGTTTTTCTGCACGTTACACTTCCACTCGCATTTCCTGCCTTACTAAGCGGGATGATTTTGAGCTTTGTCCGCGCGCTCGGTGAGTTTGGTGCTACACTCATGTTTGCCGGGAACATTCCTGGTAAAACACAGACAATCCCAACTGCAATTTACATGGCTATTGATGCAAGTAATATGCAACTCGCCTGGACACTTGTAGTTATTACTATCGGTATGTCACTCGTATTTCTACTATGTATTCAACTTATTAATAAAAGAATCACTAACTCTTAAAGCAGCTTTTGTCGAAGCTGCTTCTTTATTTCTTAGGAAATAAAATATACCAATGGGAAATAACTGAATTTTACCTCTTATTTAAATATACATTTTATTTGAATTCACTTTCTAAAATAGGCAATTTCCTGTTATTATATGGAGGTGTTTCAAAAAATGAAGAAATGAAAACGCATTTATATTGTGAATTCTTCATCCTGTTTTAGCGATCGGTAATCTTCTACTCTATTAGTGGGGCATTACCGATCGTTAGAACGATATGTAACTATATTGGTATAGCAAACCGAAAGGAGTCTTGTAATGGACATTTTATTAGCGCTTCTTCCTGCAATTGCATGGGGAAACATCTTATTAGTAAGCGTAAAAATGGGCGGTGGTGCATATAGCCAAACGGTAGGTATGACAATCGGTGCTCTATTCTTCGCAACAATTATGTATGTATTTACTCAACCAGCTTTAACAATGACAATCTTAATTGTTGGTTTTATTTCAGGTTTATTCTGGGCTTTAGGACAAGTAAACCAATTAAAAACAGTTGAAAAACTAGGTGTTTCAACTACTGTAACGATTTCTACTGGTATGCAACTTGTTGCAACTTCTATCTTTGGGGTTATCGCTTTCCGTGAGTGGACTACTACTACAACGATCATTCTGGGAACGATTGCAATCCTATTAATTGTAGTTGGTGTTGTATTCACATCATTAGATGATAAAGAAAATGCTCAGCCACCTGGACAATTGAAAAAAGGACTTCTTACTTTAATTGTTTCTACTTTCGGCTATCTTGTATATGTAATTATTATTCGTTGGTATAATATTGATGGTTGGTCTGCTATTTTACCACAAGCAGTTGGTATGTTTGTTGGTGCGGTTGTACTGACGTCTAAACATAAACCATTTAACAAATATGCAATCCGTAATGCTTTGTCTGGTTTACTATGGGGAACTGGAAACTTATTCTTACTTCTTTCATTACCACGTGTTGGAGTAGCAACAAGCTTCCCATTATCTCAAACTGGAATCGTTATCTCAACATTTGGTGCGATTGTCTTCTTAGGTGAAAAGAAAACAAAACGTCAATTGATCTTTATTGCACTAGGTAGTGTTTTAATTATCGGCGGCGCTGTATTACTTGGTATGACAAAAGCATAATCTTATATTCTATTAGTAAACCCCTGAAGCATATATGCTTCAGGGGTTTTTCAATTCTAATTATTTTCTAGATATAATTATTTGTATGTTCTTGCCCCCTATAATTGCTCTTCCACTCTAGCAAACCAGCTACACATATAAAGAGATTAATAACAGTTAATATTAGCATGAATTTCCGCCTTCTCATTATCCATTCCATCTACGGTAAGTCTTTTCTTTTTACAACATTCTCTTAAAGATGATATCGTTTTTATAACATATCTCTACTAGAAAGGAATAAAGAATATGCTAACTAAACATCGAATTTTATTTATTGGTGCCGGTCGTATGGCAGAAGCTATATTTTCCGGATTACTTAAAACAAGCAAAGAGTACATCGAAGAAATTATCGTCTCTAATCGAAGCAACGTAGAAAAGCTAAAACAGTTACAACATCGATATAATGTGTCTACTGCAACAGATTGGAAACAGCATGTTACATCTGTTGATACGGTTGTTTTAGCAATGCCACCTTCTGCTCATGAAGAGTTATTAGCTGAGCTATCTCCGTTAATATCAAATCAACTAGTCGTAACAGTCGCAGCTGGCATTGGACCATCTTATTTAGAAGCTAGACTCCCAAAGGGCACGCCTGTTGCTTGGATTATGCCTAATACAGCTGCTGAAATTGGAAAATCTATCTCCTTATATACAATGGGACAATCAGTAAATGAGATGCATCAAGAAACCCTGCAACTGCTTTTAAAAGGTATTGGTACTTCGCAACTTTGTACTGAGGAAGAAGTTCATCAGCTTACTGCAGTTACTGGAAGTGCACCAGCCTTCCTTTATTACTTTGCTGAAAGCTTAATTGAAACAACAAAAAGTTATGGAGTCGATGAAGAAACCGCAAAACATCTTGTCATTCAAATGATTTCTGGCTCTGCTTCTATGCTCGAACAAACGCAAAATCCAGCTAACCTCCGCGAACAAGTAACAACGCCAGGTGGTTCCACAGCTGAGGGTCTCAAAACTTTATACGAATATAATTTTTCAGAGGCAATTCAAAAAGCAGTAGAAGCAACAAACAAAAAAGCTAGGGGGAAATAATATGATTTTAACAAGTTTAAAAGACTATACAACATTACATAACGGTGTAAAAATGCCTTGGTTTGGTTTAGGTGTTTTTAAAGTAGAAGATGGTTCAGAAGTAATTGATTCTGTAAAAGCAGCAATTAAAAATGGCTACCGCAGCATCGATACTGCAGCAATCTATCAAAATGAAGAAGGCGTTGGACAAGCGATTCGTGAATCCGGTGTTTCACGCGAAGAATTATTTATTACCTCAAAAGTATGGAATAGCGATCAAGGATATGAAACAACACTTCAAGCATTTGAAACTACATTAGAGAAATTAGGTCTAGAATATTTAGATTTATATTTAGTACATTGGCCTGTAAAAGGGAAATATACCGAATCATGGAAAGCATTAGAAAAACTTTATAAAGATGGCCGTGTTCGCGCTATCGGTGTGAGTAATTTCCACATTCACCACTTACAAGACGTATTTGAAATTGCTGAAATTAAGCCAATGGTCAACCAAGTGGAATACCACCCACGTTTAGCACAAGAAGAGTTACATGCATTCTGTAAAGAACATAATATTCAGCTTGAAGCTTGGTCACCATTAATGCAAGGACAACTACTAGATAATCCAACGTTACAAGAAATTGCGACAAAATATAATAAATCAACTGCGCAAATTATTTTACGCTGGGATTTACAAAACGAAGTTGTAACAATTCCCAAATCAATTAAAGAACATCGCATTATTGAAAATGCAAACATCTTCGACTTTGAATTAAGTGCTGATGATATGAAAGCAATTCAAGCTTTAAATGAAGATCGTCGCGTTGGTCCAGATCCAGATAACTTTAACTTCTAGTAGAAAAACCACTGTCCTATGCAGTGGTTTTTCTATTTAAGAAAACTGAAAATTTAAACTATATTTCATTTAGTTGACACTTCATTATTCAAGGTGTAAGATTTTGAATTATCAAAGAAACACAAAAATTAATAAAATTTATTCGTTTACTCATTGTATCAAGAGAGGTGGAGGGACTGGCCCTTTGAAACCTCGGCAACAGGTTCATTTTGAATACTGTGCCACTTCCTGCAAGCTTTATGCTTGAAAGATAGAATGAGGGACTTCGTTTATATACGGGTGCATAACTTGTACGTAAAAATCCCTCTTTCTCAATATGAAAAGAGGGATTTTTTATTTTTCATTTCCCTCATCATCATCCAAACTTAATTATTTAGGAGGAAAATCAAATGAAAAAGAAGTTTGTACCCGGTATTGCATCAGTTGTAGGAGTAAGTATTTTATTAACTGGTTGCGGTAGTTATAAAAACGAAGCAAGCGGAGCAAATGCAAAAGACGAGGCACCTAGTAAACAGGTTTTAAACTTATCTTCACCTACTGAAATACGAACAATGGATACGGCTCGTGCTACAGATACTGATTCTGGTCAAGTAATGAGAAACGTATTTGAAGGTTTGTATAATCTTGGTGAAGGTAACAAACCTGTTCCTGGTGTTGCAAAATCTCATGAAGTAAGTGGCGATAAAACGAAATACACATTCCATTTGCGAGATTCAAAATGGTCAAACGGCACTCCTGTTACAGCTAAAGATTTTGTGTTCGCTTGGCAAAGAGCCGTAGATCCAGCAACAGCCTCTGAATATGCATTTCTATTCTTTGATATTAAAAACGCAACAAAAATTAACAACAAAGAACTTCCAGCCGACCAACTTGGTGTAAAAGCAGTTGATGACCATACGTTTGAGGTAGAATTGGAGCGTCCTGTTCCGTATTTTATTAGCTTAACAGCGTTCCCAACATTTCTACCAATTAACGAGGAATTCTTTAAAGCACAAGGTGATAAGTACGCTTTAGAAGATAATACAATCTTGTACAACGGAGCTTTTACACTAAGCGATTGGAAGCACGAACAAAGCTTTAAATTCAAGAAAAACCCTACCTATTGGGATAAAGATACTGTCAAACTAGAAGAAATCAATTTTAACGTCGTAAAAGAAAAATCAACAGAAGTAAATTTATTCGAGTCAAAACAATTAGATCGTATAAAACTAACATCTGACTTCGTCGATAAATATAAAAAGGATGCTAACTTTAAAGAACGTCCAAACGTAGGCGTACAATTTTTACGTATGAATCAACAAAACAAAGTGCTTCAAAACGTTTCTGCACGCCAAGCAATTGATCAAACAATTGATAGAAAATCCTTTGTAAATACGTTATTAAATGATGGATCTACACCAACATTTGGTCTCGTTCCAAAAAACTTTGCAAAAGGAACTGAAGGAAAAGACTTCCGTACTGCAAATGGCGATTTAACAAAAGTTGATACAAAATCTGCACAAGAGTTATGGAAAAAAGCTAAACAAGAGCTTGGTTCTGAAAAGATAACATTAGAATTATTAACGAGTGATGCTGACCTTGATAAGAAAACTGGTGAATTCTTAAAAGGACAACTAGAAAATAATCTAGATGGATTAACAGTAAATATAAAACCGCAACCGCGTAAGCAACAAGTTTCGCTTTTATTAAAAGGTAACTACGAAATCGGAATTGATGGCTGGAGCCCTGACTTTGCGGATCCAATTACATTCCTTGAGCTATTTACAACGAATAACCCTTATAACTTAGATCATTACTCTAATAAGGAATTCGATGAAACAATAGCAAAAGTGAAAACAACTTTAGCTGGTGATGAAAAAGCTCGCTGGGAAGCATTACTAGCATCCGAGAAAATATTATTTAAAGACTCTGTTATCGCTCCTCTTTACCAAAAAGGCGAATCTTATTTAGAACGTTCTTATGTGAAAGGAATTGTGCAAGTAGACTTTGCAGGGCAATTAAACTTCAAGTGGGCAAAAATTGAAAAATAAAGTGAAACTTTAATAAGTGGGGGTTTCTTCATCCCCACTTATTATTAGCCCACACCAATTGTTTTTTTAGCAAAATATATTAAAAATAGGTTCTCTCACACATGAGAATCCGCTTTTTCAATATATTATTCTAAGAAATTAACAATCTATTTTTATTATTGACATATAGTTCTTTCCAGTGTTAATATTCTAAATAATCAAAGAAACGAAATATTTCACCATCAAAATATAATGTCTACTACGTTGAAACATATAACGATAGATTATAGATCAACATGTATATACATATAGAACACCTGATTACCTATAAACGCATATTTATAATAGGTTTTATCTCCTTCTATAGCTACTTCAAGACATGGACATTATGACGTTACGAACAACACATTTAGGGAGGAACGAACAATGAAGAAAAAAGTTATACCTGTTGTTGCATCTGTTTTAGGGGCAAGTCTATTACTAACTGCTTGCGGGGGAAATAAGGATAATGCAAGCGGAGCGAAAGCAAACGATAAAGCACCTGATAAACAGGCAATTAACTTATCATTCGCTTCAGAAATTCCAACAATGGATGTTGCAAAAGCAACGGATGGGGAATCCATGAACGTAATGCGCAATGTTTTTGAAGGGTTATATGCAATGGGAGAAGATAATAAACCGGTTCCTGGTGTCGCTGAGTCGGTTGACATTAGTCCCGATAAAACAAAATATACATTCCATCTGCGTGATTCAAAATGGTCAAACGGTACTCCTGTTACAGCAAAGGACTTTGCCTTCGCTTGGCAACGTGCCGTAAATCCTGATACAGCAGCTGAATACGCATTCTTATTCTTCGATATAAAGAATGCGAAACAAATAAACCAAAAACAATTGCCAATTGATCAACTAGGGGTCAAAGCTGTTGATGACAAAACGTTAGAAGTGCAACTAGACCGTCCTGTTCCCTACTTCTTAAGCTTAACGACATTCTCAACATTCTTACCAATTAATGAAGAGTACTTAAAATCTCAAGGTGATAAATATGGTTTGGAAACAAATCATTTAATTTACAACGGTGCTTTCACATTAGAGAACTGGAAACATGAACAAAGCTTCCAATTGAAGAAAAACCCTAACTATTGGGATGCTAAAACGGTAAAATTAGAAGAAATCAACTTCAATGTCGTTAAAGATAAGTCTACAGAAGTGAACTTATATGATTCAGGACAAATTGATCGTGTTGCTTTAACTGCAGAGTTTGTTGATAAATATAAGAGCGATCCAAACTTCAAGGAACGCGCTGAAGTCGGCATTCAATTCTTACGATTAAATCAAAAAAATGAAACATTAAAAAATCAACATGCACGCCTTGCTATTAACGGCGCAATGAATAAAAAAGCTTACGTAGAAACAATTTTAAATAACGGCGCTGTTCCAGCTGAAGGAATGGTTCCTGCGAAATTCGCAAAGAGCCCAGAAGGCAACGACTTCCGTAAAGAAAATGGAAATCTAGTCAAGGATGATGTGAAAACAGCGAAAGAAAACTGGAAAAAAGCAAAACAAGAACTTGGTACTGACAAAGTAACAATCGAACTATTAACAAGTGACAATGCTTTAGCTAAAAAGACTGGTGAATATTTAAAAGGTGAATTAGAAAAGAACTTAGACGGATTAACAGTGAATTTAAAACCACAACCACGTAAACAACAGCTAAAACTACTATTAAGTGGTGACTATGAAATTGGTATTGACGGCTGGGGCCCTGACTTCGCTGATCCAATTACATTCTTAGATCTATTTACAACAGATAGTGCTTATAACTTCGATAAATACTCTAACAAAGAGTACGATGAGCTAATTCATAAAGTGAAAACAGATTTAGCTGGCGATGAAAAAGCACGCTTTGAAGCAATGAAGCAAGCTGAAAAAATTCTATTACAAGACGGCGCTGTCGCTCCTTTATACCAACAAGGTCGTTCTTACTTACAACGCTCTTTCATTAAAGGACTTGTAACAACTGACTTCGGTGGTGAGTTTAACTACAAGTGGACAGAAGTTGCAAAGTAACAAAAGTAAAAGGTATCCCATGAAGGATACCTTTTTACTTTTATACAACTTTAACTACAGAGCTTCCTCTTCCCTTTGCCATTCCTTTTATAGCTAAAATCATACCTGCTACTAATTGTATAACCAATACAATAACTAATAATGAAATAATATTTCTTTCTAAACTAACTCCTCCAAATATTATTGTATAATAGCCATTTCCTGCATATATTGCAGGAAATAATTCACTGATTGTTTGGTATGTTTTAGAAAGCATTTCATGTGGTACAATTACACCCAAACTTACAAGTTGTAACGATAGTGAGATGATATTGAAAATCATACCTGCATCTCCAAAAACAGTTACAACCATTTGTGTTAATGAAAGAAAGGCGAAGAAGACTATTGTCAATAATCCTCTTTTCCTTCTTTTTGCATTGAACCAAAACTCATCATACATATAAACACAAACATCAAATATGTTCTCCACGTCAAAGAAGGTATATGCCCTGACCAAAGATAGCTAACTAAATAATTAACTCCCATAATACAAGACGATATTACTAAACTAATACTTATTAGTTTTACATATTTGAGCATATCTTTTCTCCTTGTTTTTTATTTTTCTACTTCTTCAAATTGTAGATTCACCGGCTCTTCTAAAAGTGTTTCATAAAAGTTCTCTGCCAAATCTGTTGAAGGAATTTTTTCATCTACTTCATCAAATCGAATACTATCTAGCCACACACAACCTTCTCCTGATAATAAAACACCAAATGCAATACCAAGTGCTTCTTCTTTTATATCTAATACAACCGAGTACGATTGCCAGTTATTCGTATTTTTAATGGGGCGATTTTGCATATTATCCATAGCGAGCGGTTCTGTATCTTTTCCATCTACTCGCATCCACAATCCTGCCCAATCTCTTACATTTTCACTCTTAATAAATGCTGTAAAACGTAATCTCTTTCCTACATATTTATCCGCTCGGAACATTTGCATTAATGTTGAAAATCCTCCGTGCGTAACATTCTCTTTTGCTTTTATGTATGCAGATACTTTCCCCTGATGGACAACTTCATAATCTAAACCCATCTCATATTCAGCAGGATGACTTCCACTTAAGATCCATCCTTTCGGTATACCTTTTTGCATTGAAACACCCTCTCTTTCTATATAAAATGACTGAAAGTACTTTCGATATTTCTTTGGTGGCAATTGAAACATTCTTTTAAAAGCTCTCGTAAATGCCTCTTGTGAGGAAAAACCGTATTGCACTGCAATATCAATAACAGCTCTCTCCGTTGACACTAAAACTTGCGCAGCATGAGTTAACCTTCTCTTTCGAATATAATCTGTTACACTCATCCCAACATATCTTTGAAAGATGCGATGAAAATGGTACATCGATACTGCACTGTGAGATGCCACTCTTTCTGTTGTAAGCTCCTCATGTAAGTGATTCTCTATATATTCAATTGATTTTTTTATTATCTCTTTATATTCTTCATGCATTTTAGCCCCTCCTCACAACTTCAATTTACCATATACATACAAATCTTTTTTGATTTAAATTGCGGATTAGCCCTTGCAACTACAGAATAATAATTTATTTTCAACACATACATAATTACATGTTTTTGGGAAAAACTTGTATAGAACGAATTTACATAAGGAGGAATTTATAATGAGAATTCTACTATCAGTTTTATTAGCTCTTATGCTAGTACCTGCATTAACAGGATGTAAAGCTCCTGCAAAAGAAGACACAACTTCTAATAAAAAGACGACTGAAGAAGCAAAAAATGAGGCTCCTGCAGATTTAAAACTAAACTTCAATGAATTCGATTTAAAGGCAGACTACCAAGATACAAAGAAAGACTACGAAGCAGACTATAAAAATGTAGCAGCTGATAAGAAAATGGAAGCAAAAATTGAAGATCATAAAGCAGATGTAAAATTAACAGGAGACGAGGCTATCACAAAATTAAGCCCACTCTTACAAGAATTAAAATTTGATAAAAATACTGCTGACCAAGAAGTAATCGATCAAGTAGTGAACGTGTTCAAACTTGATAAAGACTATCAAAAATTTGATTTAGAAGTTGTCTTCTCTGATGGAACGAAAAAAGAATACAAAAGAGAAATAAAATAAAGAAGTAGGCGGTTGCCTACTTCTTTATTTTTTAATTTTTGCGTATCTTAATTCTGGACTAGAACCAATAATGAATTGGACACCAGATACTGATGATTTTTGTAAATATGAGGCACTTGGGAAAATAATTGGGATTAATGGTGAATCTGTAAACATAATATCTTCCGCTTTATGTAATAATTCAAAGCGCTTATCCTCTTTTTGTTCAACTTTTGCTTCTTTTATTAAAGCGTCAAATTCTTTATTATGCCACTTTGCATAGTTATTCGGACCATCACCTGCATATAAATCTAGTTTAGTAATTGGATCTAATAAAGAGCCGCCCCATCCCATATAAGCTAATTGGAAATCACTTTGCTTGTATGTGTCGATGTAACTCTTCCACTCTTTATTTTCTAATTTAATATCTACGCCAAGATTTTTCTTAAACATTTCTTGCATTGCTTCTGCTACTTTTTTATGTTGTGTATCTGTAGTGAATTTTAATGTTACTTCAGGTAATGTAGACCAGCCTTGTTCTTTCATGCCTTCTTCTAATAACTTTTTCGCTTCTGCTGGATCAAATTTAACGTAATCACCTTTTTCTTTACGGAAATCACGGCCACTTTGTGTTTTTGCTCCTTCTGGAACGAATGCATATGCTTCTTGCGCATTATTTTTATACAATTTTTCAACGATAAATTTACGATCAACCGCTAATGAAAATGCTTTACGTACCTTCGCATTTGTAAACGGCTCTTTTTCTACGTTAAACGAATAAATATACGAAGAGAAACCTGCAACACGCTTATATTCTTTATTTCCTTTTTCTTTTTCGATCATCTCTTGTGGTAAACCACTTAGTAAATCTAATTCTTTGGATTTAAATAATTGATACGCTGTTTTAGAGTCTGGAATAATACGAAACTCAATTTCTTTTAGAGTTACCTTTTTATCATAGAATTCTTTATTTTTTTGTACTGTAATAGCCTGGTTATGCTTCCACTCTTTTAACGTGAATGGCCCATTCGTAATTAACTCTTTTGGATCTGTTTTTAATTTATTATTATCATCAATCGACTTTTTAGCTAATGGAATAAATAGTGAGCTTGCTAGTTTTTGTTTAATAGAAGCAACTGGGTGTTCAAGGGTTACCTTTAATGTTTGAGGATCAACAACTTGAATACCAACTTGCCCCTCTTCACCTTTCCCAGTATTATACGCCTCTGCCCCTTTAATAAAATACATTTCTGTCGCATTCATAGAACCCGTTTTTGGATTTAATAATCGCTTCCATGCAAATTCAAAATCATTTGCTGTAATAGGCGAACCATCTGACCATTTAATATCTTTCTTCAAATGAATTGTATATTCAGTTCCATCAGCATTTACTTCTTCTTTCTCCGCTAATTCATTTTGATATTTCCCATCACTATCTTGCGTATATAAACTTGAAAACAACTGCCCAATTATATAACCTGACGTGCTATCTGTTGCAATAGCAGAATCAAGTGTATATGGATCACTACTAATATTCGTTACTAATCGATCGCCTTCTCCCTTACCAGCACTCGCCTTTGGCGTTTCTTTCTTACCGCAAGCAACAGAAGTAATTGCTAAAACAGTCATAATGACAAACAGTAAAAACTTCTTCATCCTACATTCTCCTTTAACCTGAAATTTTTGGTGTTGATGCTAATAATGTTTTTGTATAAGAATGTTGTGGATTACGGAATACTTCGTCCGTATTTCCAAATTCAACAAGTTCTCCTTTGTATAAGACAGCTACTTTTTCACATAAATAGTGAACCATCGGTAAATCGTGAGCGATGAATAAATATGTATAACCTTGTTCTTTTTGGATTTTTTGCAGCAGATGTACAATTTGAATTTGCAATGAAACGTCTAATGCTGAAATTGGTTCATCAAGAATCAATACTTCTGGCTCACACAATAACGCTCTTGCAATAGCGATACGTTGACGTTGTCCTCCGCTAAATTCATGCGGATATCGATCAATATATCTTCTATCTAATCCAACACGCTCCAGGGCATCACCCGCTACTTTATCCTTCAATCCTTTATCACCTAAACCGAATGAAATATAACCCTCCGTTACGCTATCGCGTATTTTCCAGCGCGGATTTAATGCAGCTGTAGAATCTTGAAAAATGAACTGTACTTTCTGTAAAAAATCTCGCTTATGAGCTGACTTCAGCATGTGAACAACTTGACCGTTATAATCAATTTCACCAAACGTTGGACTCTCAATCCCTGCTATGAGCTTTCCAAGTGTTGTTTTTCCTGAACCACTTTCACCAATAATGCCAAGTGTTGTTCCTTTCGGGATAGAAAGTGATATATCTTTTAACGCTGTGATTTCTTTACTTTTACTTCCATATGTTTTCGTTACTTGCTTTACAGTAATTAAATCTGTCGTCATGAGGCATTCACCTTCTCTTTTGATTTCGCTTTATTATGCTCCAGAACATGCTGCCAGCAATGTGAACTATGCTCCTTAGAATACGTTGTTCTCTCTGGGAAACGATGAATACATTCTTTTATGGCTACTGGACAACGATTTACAAAAGGACAACCAAAGCTATTTAATGTTTCAATGGAAGGTGTCGTTCCTTCTATAGCACGTAATACCTTTTCGGAAACATCCATATTCGGAATTGCTTGTAATAAGCTTTTCGTATATGGATGTTTAGGAGAACCTATTACCTCCTGTATCGTTCCTTTTTCAACAACACGTCCCCCGTACATAACAACTACTCGATCAGCTACCTCACGTACAAGTGCCAAATCATGTGTAATTAATAAAATACTCGTATTTTGTTTTTCTTTTCTTTCTTTTAATAGCCCCATAATTTGTTTCTGAATCGTTACATCTAACGCTGTTGTCGGCTCGTCTGCAATTACAAGCTTTGGATGACAAGCAAACGCAATTGCTAAACAAATACGCTGCCTCATCCCCCCGCTTAATTGATGTGGGTACTGTTCAAAGCGTTTCTCTGCTTCATGTATCCCTAAATCTGTTAACAAGTTAATCGCAATTCCCTTTGCCGCTCTTTTCGACTTTTTCCCATGTTGCAAAATTACTTCTGTAATTTGTTTGCCTACCTTCATCGTTGGGTTTAAAGATGAAAGCGGATCTTGAAATATAAAGGAAATATCTTTTCCGCGAATTTGATTCCATTCTGATTCTTGTAAATTCGTTAATTCCTTTGATTGGAAAGATACATTTCCATCATTGATATGAATTAATTCTTGATTCAAGCCGATAATGGATTGTGCTGTAACACTTTTTCCTGAACCACTTTCTCCTACAAGTGCAACTATTTCACCTTCGTTAATAGAAAAGGAAACATGTTTCACAATTGCTTGCTTACTATTCTCTTTTTCAACGGCTAACGTTACGTTTTCTAAAGATAAGATTTGTCCCATGTTTTTTCTCCTTTCGATTCCGTTTGACGATTTTTGGATCAATTGCATCTTGCAAACCATCACCAATTGCATTAAATGCGAACATAATGAGTGCAATCATGATTGCTGGGAAAAATAGCTGCCACCATTCTCCGCTCAATAATGTCCCGAGTGCATCATTCGTCATCGTCCCCCAACTTGCCGCTGGTGATTGTACCCCAAGTCCTATAAAGCTTAAAAATGATTCTGAAAAAATAGCTGCTGGAATTGTAAATGATAAATTGACGATAATAATCCCTGTTAAATTCGGAATTAAATGCCCATATATAATTTTCATATGTGATGTACCTAATCGCTCTGCTGCAATAACAAACTCTCGTTGTTTTAAAGACAATACTTGTGCTCGAATGAGACGAGCCATTCCAATCCATCCCGTTAATGCAAGGGCGATAATAATGGTGAAAAGACCTGGTTTCATAACAATTAATAGTAAAATAACAATTAATAAATATGGGATGCCGTATAATACTTCAATTCCTCTTATAATCCACTCATCAATTAACGTTCCAAGGCGATTACGCCCTCTCACATATCCACTAAATCCACCAATCAGTACACCGAGCCCTATATCGAGGGCAGCTGCTACTAATCCAACTGTTAGTGAAATCTTCCCACCAGCCCAAGTACGTGCCCAAATATCTCTCCCTAGATCATCTGTTCCAAACCAATGTTCACTACTCGGCGGTAAATTTGTTGCCTCTTTTACTTGTTCACTCGCAGTAAATGAAGTTAAACTTTCGCCAATAAGCGAGAAAACAATAATTAGCAATAACGTCACTGTTCCTAAAACTGCGATTGGATTCGATATAAACTTACGAAACACTTCTTTCTTTCTGCTAATCGTTTGCTGATTTTTATTTATCGTTAATTCTTTTTTCTCTTCATTTGTTAATAACTGGTCATTAATTTCATAAGCCCCCATCTAAACATCCCCCTCCTTACGTAATAGAACGAATACGTGGATCAACAATACGGTGAATAATATCTGTAATGAAAATACAAGTAATTAATAATGCACTATAGAAAATTGTTGTTCCCATAATCACCGGATAGTCTCGGTTAAAAATACTATCTACAAAATATTTTCCTAGGCCAGGAATTGAAAAGATTTTTTCAATAACGAAAGTCCCCGTTAAGAGTCCAGCCATTAACGGTCCAACAAATGTAAGTACTGGAACAATCGTATTTCGAAGAGCGTGTCTTATAATAATCTTCTTAATTGGTATGCCTTTTGCTCTTGCTAACTTAATATAATCACTCTGCAGTACTTCGATCATATTAGAACGAACAAACCTTGTAATCACTGCGATTGGCCCTAACGCTAACGCAAAGGATGGCAATACTGTATGTTCGAATGTTCCCCAAGAGGCTACTGGTAAAAGCTCGAATTGAATAGCGAATACTTGTATAAATAGTGGTGCTAAAATAAAACTTGGAATAGAAATACCTAGAATTGCGAGCAAACTCACACTATAGTCAATTACTTTCCCATGATATAGAGCAGCAAATGTACCTGCAGCAATTCCGACTAACAACGAAATAACAAGTGCTTGTAGACCAATAATTGCTGATGGACCAAAGCCAGTTGTTATAATTTCTGATACACCTTGCCCGGTTGATTGAACAGATTCACCAAAATCAAAATGAACTACACCGTCTAAATAAGCCACATATTGATTCCACAACGGTTCATCAAGGTGATACTTCGCTCTCATGTTTTGGATCACTTCTTCAGGAAAGATTTTTGCATCTGATGAAAATGGATCCCCCGGAATAATATGCATAATTAGAAATGTCACCGTCGTAATAACCCATAGCGTGAACACCATAACTGATAATTTTTTAATTACATACACTTCAATAACCCCCTAAACACATATATTTACTTAGTTTTATGAACGTACTTTTTCCATTACTCCCTTTTCTCTTTTTAGAATACAAAAAGCCTTGATCTTAAAAAATAAGATCAAGGCTTAATAAACAAAGGCCCATCACTTATCTTTCAAGACTTGCTTGCTGGAATTAGCACGGTGTTCCTACTACAGAACCCGCTGCTGAGGTGTCATAGGGCCAGTCCCTCTACCTCTCTGGATAAGTAAATTGCTATATTATTATTTGGTTCAAATTGTATATTTCGAATTATAATTCTGAAAAAATGAAAAGTCAATCAAATTGGGTATATTTAGAAAAATCAGTTTTTAATCCATTTATCGAAATTACATTTTTCAGCTTATAATAAAAAGAAATGATGTTAAAGGAGTTATAAGATGGACCCCTTACTTCTTGCTACTATAGGATTACCCTTAACAATCGTTATACTTGTCATCATCGGCTTCTATAAACTCTTTATTAAAAAGAAACGTATTACTTTTTTTATACTCCTTTCGATAATATTACCGGGCAAACTATTTCCGAATTTCACGAAGAGCAGAAGGTATTAGTATCCGAGGATGAAGATGAAGATGAAGACGGAGATGGTAATAAGAAAAAATAACCTTGCACAGGCAAGGTTATTTTTTCGTTTCTGCTTGAAAACGTTTATAGTATGTCGATGCTGTTGCAAAATTAATTTCTATATCACGAATCAACGATGAATCTTCTTCTTTAGCTAACTTCTGTAATTTTTTCATCGCTTGTTCCGATTCATTCAAGAAACCAACATATACTTCATGTTCTTGCTCTTTCGACTTCGGAACACGAATTTCTTTACGTATATGATCAATATCTTCTAACATGCTCGTTGTTACCTTTTGCACATCTTCTTTATATGTAGCAGTCGTTATTTCCTTACCGCCCTTTTCTTTTGCTACTTCAAATAACTGCAGTGCTTTATTAATTTCTTTATTCATTTTCATATCGTATTTTTCATGTACTGCACGGTATTCTTTCATCTCTTCTGTTTGTTCTGTAGATTGCTCTACCTTTTCTTTCGGTTCTTTCGTATCTTTATTTCCATTACATCCTGCTAGAAGGAGCATTCCTCCCATTACGGCAATACCCAAAACCTTCTTCATCTCTTCTTCTCCTTTTATCTACAACTATTACTCATTATAGTTTCTTTTATCTCCACTTGTTATTATACCGAGAACATCCTACTTTTTACACTTAAGACGACACCGTAATATATATACCAACATGTTTGTCACAGTATCGTCACTTTATACAAATAACTTTTGCAATGCTTTACTACATCACCTTACAAAACTGTATGAGGTATTTCAAAGAAATGAAAAAAGAACTGATTCAAACATTCCCTTTGAATCAGTTCTTTTTTGTTAAGCCTCTAGATTTTGTTTTTGCTGCAGTTCAAACTGTTTCTCACTTCTTCTGGCCATAAATAGATAACATAACACTGCTCCTACTTCACAAAGCGCAATAACAATACCCATCGGTAATGCTGTATTACTTCCACCAATACCTACTAGCGGAGCAACAAGAGCTCCTGAAATAAACTGTAATAAACCTAATAAAGCTGATGCTGTTCCTGCAGCTTGTTTCTGATTTCTCATCGCTAATGAGAACCCAGTTGTTGATACAACCCCGACACTTGATACGACAAGGAATAACGAACATAAAACACCAATTAAACCTATTCCTAGTACGATTGTCAGTAGTAAAGATAGGCCACCAACAGCTGCGATAATAATACCCGCAACAAATAATGTCTTCTCATTCACTTTCCCCGCTAAACGACCCGTTACCTGACTAGCAATAATAATACCGATGCCATTAATCGCAAAGAATAAACTAAATTGCTGTGGTGATGCTCCGTATATGTTCTGCAACACAAATGGTGAGCCCGAAATGTATGCAAACATTGCCGCTGTTACTAATCCTTGTGACAATGCATATCCCATAAACAGACGGTCCTTTAACAATTTTCCGTACGTCGCCAAAGTCCCTGACAAACCACCCGTTTCTCTTTCTTCAGGAGGTAATGTTTCACGCAATACAAAAGTAGCTGAGATTAACATGAATACGCTAATTGCTCCAAGAACGATGAAAACACCGCGCCACGTTGTAAACTGTAACAATTGACCCCCAATAATCGGTGCCAAAATAGGTGCTGCTCCGTTTACTAACATAAGCAGTGAGAAAAACTTCGTCATTTCAGAACCTGAGTACATATCTCTTACCATCGCACGTGATATAACAATCCCGGCTGATCCTGAAGCTCCTTGTAGGAAGCGCAATAATACTAATGTCCAAATAGATGGCGCAACAGCACAAAGTAAAGAAGAAGCAACATAAATAATAAGAGCAATAATAAGTGGTTTGCGTCTTCCGTAAATATCACTAATTGAGCCAACAAATAATTGCCCTACTGACAACCCAAGCAAACAAGCTGTTAATGTAAGCTGCGCTAGGGATGCACCTGTTTGCAAGTCATCCGTTAACTTCGGTAATGAAGGCAAATACATATCAATAGATAATGGCCCAATCGCCGTAAGTGTCCCTAATACAAGAATCATCCACAACCTGTTTGCCTTTACAGGTTTATATATTTCGTGATTAACTTCATTCACTTTTTCAATTCACCCTTTCCTATACACACTGAATCGTAACAATTATAGTTACATCATAAACATACGTCAAGTACAGTGCATTTTCCTCTTTCATAATGTAAAAAAAGCGATAGAAATTCTACCGCTTTATTTTTTCACATTGCTATTCGTAAATTTAGATACCGAGGCCATCGTCTCTCCCGTATCTAAATATGTAATTTGAATTGGATCTCCTACTTCTGTAAACATAGCATATGGGAATTTCTTCACCGGTATCATAAATACCTTTTGTTCATTCTCTAAAAGTACGTACACGATTGTATTTTCACCTGATTTTTCTTTATATACACGTTGTACAATACCTTCTTTTTGCGCTTCTTTTCCTGTTGAGGTTGGTCTAAATGTATCACCATTACCGCTCATTACGTTTTTATAATTCTCAAGCGCTTCTTTCTGCGAAGAACCTGTCGCAAATATTTTTGCATTAGCAGCATATACAACTGTATGCGCACGTACTAGGCCTCCGTCATCAACAACCGGAATAATCCAAGCTGGTTTACCGTATACGTTATAAATGACAGGCATTGTCCCATGCCATTTCTCTCTCTTAAAGGAATTATCTACTACTTCTGTAGCTGCTGAACCATCCATAATCCCCTTTACTTCTTTTCCATTATAGTAATATAGCTTGCCTGTGCGTGCATCTACTAATGAATAGCCTAGAGCTGAATCTACTCCTTCTTTTGGAGAAGTAAAGTCTGTAAAATAATACAGTGTTCCATCTTTACCAAAGATCGGGGTCACGCCTTCTTTCGTTCCCCACTCAGTCGGAATTTTCATATCTGTTTGCGAGAATTTCGTATTCCAAAATCCGTGAATATATTTGCCAAAGTACGTATTTAACGTAGATGCAGTCTCATGATTTAATACACCATCAACAAATTTAGGTGCCTTTCCTTTATCATATCTTTTCACTTCACCTGTTTGTGCATCTACTACGACAACACCTTCTACCTCAAATCCAGATCTTCCTGAAATAAATTCACCATACGTCATTGTATAATATGGTTTTCCTTTATCATCAACCTCAAATTTAGGTTTTCCTTTAAAGATTAAATTTGGTTCTGCTTGCCTTACCACACGCTCTAAATTATTACCAAAAAACATGCTTGGCACATATTTCATTTTATAACCGAGGTGCAGTTTCGCTTCCGCATCAGGATTCGTACCTGACATCGTTACGTACCCTGGAATTGTCTCAGCTTTACGCGCTTTAAAAAATCCTGAAACTTCAATCGGCGCTACATATAAAGCCTCGCCGTTTACCATTTGTGGCGTTAATTCTCCTAGCTCAAAATAAGCTACTTTTGGAATATCACCAAATACTTTTTTCATCTTATTCTCCGCTGTCTTTGGCGGCACTGTAAACGGCTGGTCATTTTCAGTAAATGGCTCTGAAATATCTTTCTCTACCTTAACAACAGAATCATATTTCTTTTGCGAGATTACTATATCGTGCAAATAACCAAAGTAGCCGTAACTTGCGAGTAAAATAAACATTAGAAGTCCTTTTAATGTACCTTCTAATTTCCCTATTTGATCTTGTGAAAATAAAACAAGCCCAATTAAAATTGCTACTGCAACAGAATAATGAGTAAGAATCGAATCTACTCGATCATCAATTAGCCAAAAGTATTCATAGATTGCAATACCTATCCAAAATAAAACAGGAATAACTAAAATAGATGATTTCTTACCCTTTACAACCTTCTTATCTCCCTTCTTATCCACTGCTCGAAGCTTACTACTACTTCTTGTCCATGGAATCAAAAACAAAGTAAGAATAGCTAAAACTACAAATTTCATCAAAGGCACTGTCCCCTTTTCTTTTGTATTCCCTTTTAGTATAACAAATAAAGGGTATTAAGGTGAAAATAGGAATAGTTATATTTTTTTACTACTTAATACAATCCCGCTCACTACATATAGAATAGATGCAATATAAAAAATTGTACCAATGGTAAAGAAATCTACTAAATATCCCGTGGCAATAACCGCTACTGCTCCGCCAATGGATGTCCACACATGGTATTTTCCAATCTCATAACCAGCCTTTTCCTGCGCAACCTTTCGTGCTAACGAAGTCTTCTCAGTATTACGCTGCACAGCACCTAAAACGCCCATTACAATTTGAAGAATATACACATGCCAAACTTCCGTGGCAATTGGAAAGCAAAGCATTAAAATTGCCATGGACCAAGCGTATATGATTAATAATTTTTTATCACCTACTTGATCAGATACCTTTCCCACTAGTGGATATACAAGTGCTGATGTTAAAGCAAATAAGCCATACGCCCAGCCAAATTGCGAGAAGCTATTTCCAACGTTTCGAAGCAATAATATATAAAAAGGAAATACCATACTTCCTGCCATCATGATGATACTTTGCGAAGCCACAAATCTTCTATATGTCATTTCGTATACTCCCTATAAAATAAATTCACAAATCTCTCTTCTGAATCTACTTCCTTCTTTTTCTTGAGAAATTCTTCAATGCGAGGATATGCCCTCTTTAACTGCTCTTTCGTTGGATAAGAATAATACGGCAAATAGTAACTACCATTATGCTTTAAAGTAACATCAATCATCTTTCGAATGACATCCTCTGTTTTCTTTATCTCACTCTCTGAGCGTCCCTGGTTAATCAAAAGAACCAGCGCAAACATATCATCTTTCGCATAGGACAAAACTGCATTTTCATTCTTTTCCACGTAACGAATCGTAATGTTGAGTAAATTAAACTCATCTTCATTTAATACGTTACGTAAATCATCTATATACTCTGTGAAAGCATCTATAGGCACAAAGTATTCTTGTAACACTTCGGTCCTATTTGGATTTTCATATTCCATAAAAGCACTATCTGATCTCATAACATTATTACGCGTCTCATACTTTCCATCTGTACGTTCAAAATAACCTCTTTGTATATCCCAAAATGTATTCTTTCCCCAATCACTATAACGTGATAACCCAAGTAAAAATTTCGGTGCAGCTATAATATTTTCTTCCTTTAATTCACTGTACTCTTCTCTCATATTTTGATTTTGTGCCAAAGTATAATCTGTCACATACATCTCTTTTAAAAATGAATTTGGAGCAACAGAAATACGCGCTAAGTGCATACGAACATTCTCATCTCTTTTCACTTTCTCTTTGAAATAAGATGCGTATTCTTTATAATCTATCATTCTCGTGTGCATTTCATATAATTCATCATCTGTTAACTTCAGCGTCACATCTAAAATAACTCCAAATAAACCGTAACCCCCAATGACATATGGAAATAACTCTGCATTTTCTTCTCTACTTACATTACGTACCGTGCCATCTGCCATTAACAATCTAAATGAATCTACTGTATCAATCAGTGCCTCATGACGAATATCACGCCCGTGTACATTTACACTTAATGAACCGCCAACAGTAAAAATATTTTGAGACTGCATGACCTGTACCGCAAGGCCATAAGGATTTATTTTCTTCTGAATATCATTCCAGGTGACACCACTTTGAACTGTAATCCGCTTCTTCTCTGGATCAAATTCTAATATTTTATTATATCCTTTCATATCGAGCATCGTGCCATTCGGATAATATGTCTGTCCTCCTTGGCTATGTTGCATGCCTGCGATGGAAATTTTCTCTCCTGAAACTTTTGCATCTCGCACTAATTTTATTAACGAGTGCTCTTCCGTAGCGCTTTCAACACGTTTTATTTTTGTCGGAAGCAATTTACCTACATCACTCATAATAGGATGATCAATTTGTTTTTTATACGTATGTACAGACGTTGCAAGCAAAACCGTATATGCGACAATGACCACTGCTATCTTTCTTTTTTTCAAAGGACACTCTCCTTATTAGCAACAAAAAGAGATACCCTTTCTTTCAGGTACCTCTCTTGACAGTGATTACTTTGCTGCTGGCAATTGTATTGGATCAAATTTATCATACGATGTAAACTTTGCATCCGTAATAATGTGCGCTTTATCCTCACCATTGCTACTCATAACCATATCTATCTTTGCTGATTCATATTTAAAATCTTTTGTAATAATATATTCCCCATCTATTTCTTCTATCTTTGCATTTTGGCCTTGTAGCATTTTTTTCTGCTTTTCATCCATACTAGCTAGCATACTCTCTGTCTCTTGCCCTTTTAATGCAAACTTCAGCTTATAATTATCTCCACTTTTCTCCATCTTCACTTTATTTAAAATTTCCGATGGAATCTCTAAATTATCTACCATTCCTTGAGTCGCGTTCATTCCGTTAGCATTTAATTGTTCCTCTGGTACAGACATAACTTCACCTGTATTAGGATTTTTCAACTGACCAGCAATTTTGCCACCCACATCATAAACAACAACCTCTGTACCAGAAACATTCATTTCAGAACGAGAATTTTTTTTCTTCGGCTCTAGTTGCATTTTAGCCTTTATTACATTCATCTCTGTTCCTTCAGCCTTTATTCCCACATCATATGTCATCGTTACATTTTCTTCGTTTTTAAAAGCTTCATTCGCTTTATTGAAAACATCCTTCGCTGTTAATTCCTTTTCTTTCTGCACAGCTTCTTTTTTCGGTTCATCAGTCTTTTTTGTTTTCTCATTACTACACCCTACTCCTAGACCGACTGCAAGTACTAAACTTGAAATTAAAATAAGTTTTTTCATAACGTCCCCTCCTTCCCCAAAATAATATCATCTCTTTTCCTATTAAATCTATATAATTCGTAATATTTATCTTTAAATTTATTTCCTATATAACAACATGTTTGAGAAAAAGTTTAAATATGATGTAAATAATAACAACTCATTTCAGGAGGTCATTATGAAAGCGATTATTTGTACAAAGTACGGACCACCTAATGTTCTCCAGCTTCAAAATGTAGAAAAGCCTAAACCTAAAAAAAATGAAGTATTAGTTAAAATTCACGCAACAAGTGTATCGACTGGAGATTGTAGAATACGTGGCTTTAATAGCCCCCTCTTATTTTGGATTCCTATGCGGATCATATTAGGTTTCAGAAAACCGAGAAAACCTATACTTGGCGTAGAGTTATCCGGTGAAATCGAAGACATTGGAACAGATGTAACACAATTTAAAAAAGGAGATCAAGTTTTTGCATTAACAGAACTAAACCTTGGTGGTTATGCGGAATACACATGCGTGCATGAAAGTGGATTAATAGCATTAAAACCTACCAATATGACATATGAAGAAGCTGCTGTTATTCCTTTTGGCGGAACTTCAGCATTGCACTTCCTTAAAAAAGGACAGATAAAAAAAGGGCAAAGAGTACTTATATACGGCGCCTCTGGGTCAGTAGGGACAGCTGCCATACAACTTGCTAAATACTTCGGGGCGACTGTCACAGCCATTTGTAGTAGTTCGAATTTCGAATTAGTAACAGCTTTAGGGGCAGACAACGTAATTGATTATATGAAAGAAGATTTTACTAAGCAGGGCGAGCACTACGATATTATATTTGATGCAGTTGGAAAATATAAAAAGTCTCTTTGTACAGATGCATTAATGCCTAATGGAAAATATGTATCTGTGAACGGAATGATGGCAAAGGTCAGTAAAGAAGATATGAACCTACTAAAACAACTAGCTGAAACAGAAAAGCTAAAACCTGTTATTGATAGAACTTACCGATTAGAAGAAATTGCTGAAGCTCATATATATGTAGAAAAAGGACATAAAAAGGGGAATGTTTCGATTATCTTAAAATAAAATATATTCTGAAAATATCATTGACAATTCTTTTTGTACGATTTACTATTAGTACCATATTCAAAACTACATACACATACTCTTATCAAGAGTGGCGGAGGGACTGGCCCGATGATGCCCGGCAACCGAGCTTATGACGTATAAGCTAAGGTGCTAATTCCTGCAAAACGAGTTTTCGTTTTGGAAGATAAGAGAGGAATCTATTTCGTCTATTCGGCACCTCTCTTATTTTTGGGAGGTGCTTTTTATTTTGGAACGTATATGAAGGGGGATTTATAGATGAAAAAGGTATTATTAAGCATTGTAAGCGGAGCAGTATTATTATTAGGCGCATGTAGCGTGAGTTCAGATAAAGAGGTAAAAGCATTAGACGAGAAAAAGATTACTGTCGGTGTAACAGGTGGACCACATGAACAAATTTTTGAAAAGGTAAAAGAAGTTGCAGCAAAAGATGATCTCGAAATTGATATAAAAGTATTTAATGATTATGTAGCGCCAAACGTATCATTAGATGAAAAAAGCCTTGATGTAAATAGTTACCAAACGAAATCGTATTTAGATGTATTTAAAGCTGAACGCAATATGAAATTAGCTGAAGTATTTTCAACAGTAACATTCCCTATGGGCGTATATTCTAAAGATATAAAAGATGTAAAAGACTTAAAAGAGGGCGATGCAATTGCTGTACCAAATGACCCAACAAATGAACTTCGAGCTTTAAAATTATTTGAAAAAGCAGGGGTTTTAAAAGTTGATCCAAAGGCTACAGAAAAAGCGACTGCAAAAGATGTAATTGAAAATCCAAAAAAATTAAAGATTGTCGAATTAGAGGCATCTCAATTACCAACACAACTAAGTGAAGTGAAAGCAGCTGCAATTAACACAAACTTTGCATTAGGTGCAAAATTAAGTCCAGCGAAAGATTCTATCTTCCGCGAAGGAAAAGATTCACCATATGTGAACTGGGTCGTTGTTCGTACTGAAAATAAAGATGATGCCGTTGTAAACAAATTAAAGAAAGCTTATCAATCTAAAGAAGTAAAAGAGTTTATCGAGAAAAAATTTGATGGTTCAGTTTTACCATCTTGGTAGGAGCTGACGATAATGATTGAATTAAAAAACATATCCAAAGTATTTACAACAAAAAAAGGGAATGTTGAGGCTCTTAAGTCTACTTCCCTTAAAGTAGAAAAAGGCGAGGTATTTGGAATCATTGGGTATAGTGGCGCTGGTAAAAGTACATTGATTCGATGTGTAAATTTATTAGAAAAACCAACGACAGGAAATATCATTGTAAACGAACAAGACTTAACAACGTTATCGACAAAAGAACTAGCAAAATCGAGACAAAAAATCGGAATGATCTTCCAAGGATTCAATTTACTTAAAACTGTTACCGTTTATGAAAATATCGCATTACCGTTACGGCTTGCTGGCATTCCAAAAGCAGAAATTGAAAAAAGAGTAGAAAAGTATTTACGCATTGTCGATCTTTTTAATAGAAAAGATGCGTATCCAAGCGAACTTTCTGGTGGTCAAAAACAGCGTGTTGCAATTGCTCGTGCGCTATCACATGAACCTGAAGTGTTATTAAGTGATGAAGCAACGAGCGCATTAGATCCCGAAACAACCGATTCTATCCTTGATTTGTTATTAAAGATTAACGAAGAAATCGGAATTACGATTTTACTCATTACACATGAAATGAATGTCATCCAGCGTATATGTGACCGCGTTGCTGTTATGGAACACGGATCTGTAGTCGAAAGTGGGACTGTAAAAGATATTTTCACAAACCCACAACATGTAACCACGAAGAAATTTGTAAATAGCGCATTTGCAGCGAAAATTCCAAAAGAGGTACAGCAAGAACTACAAAGTACTGGAGAAATTGTAACACTTTCATTTATTGGCACTACTTCAGGGGAACCTGCCTTAGCCGTTGCCACAAAACGTTTCCAAGTGTATCCGAATATTTTATCCGGTAATATTACGCAGTTAAAACATGAAGCATATGGGAAACTAGTCGTTCATATGCAAGGGGAACAAAATGAAATCCACCGTGCTTTATCATTTTTACAAGAGCAAGGAATCATCGTAGAAGGAGGTAGAACAGATTATGGGAAACAAGTCCTTTTTGGATGAATGGGGTAAAGTCATATGGGAAGCCACAATCCAAACCTTTCAAATGACATCTATCTCATTACTCATCTCGATCCTTATTGCATTACCACTTGGCGTCACACTTGTTTTAACGAGACCTGGTGGGCAGCGTGAAAATAAAATCATCTATCCTATTCTTAATACAATTATTAATATCATTCGCTCTCTTCCATTTATCATTCTATTATTCTTTATTTTACCTTTTACAAAGTTTCTAATGGGAACGTCCATTGGCGTGCAAGGTGTTATCGTACCGCTTGTCGTCTTCACAGCCCCTTATATCGCACGTTTAATGGAGACAGCTTTACTAGAAGTCGATCGCGGTGTCATTGAAGCCTACCAAGCGATGGGAGTCTCTACTATAAAAATCATTTGGCACGTCATGGTGAAAGAAGCTCGTCCCTCCCTTGTACTCGGATTAACAATCGCAACGATCGGCTTAATCGGCGCAACAGCAATGGCTGGCCTTGTAGGTGCTGGCGGGCTAGGGGATTTAGCATACCGCTTCGGACATTTACGCTACGAGCCTGAAGTAATGTATGCAACCGTCTTTATTTTAATTATCCTCGTTCAAGGATTACAGTCTTTAGGGAATGGTGTTGCACGAAGATTGAAGAAAGATTAAAAAAGAAGGCATCTCACCCTGGTGAGATGCCTTCTTTTTTATCTTTTAAATCCACCTTCTGAATGAATAACTTGCCCAGTAATCCACTCGGCCTCTTCACTTACTAAAAATTTAATGAGTCTAGCTGCATCCCTTGGCTCACCAATTCTGCCAAAAGGAAACATCGGCTTTAACCCTTGTTTTATCTCTTCAGTCATCCATCCTGTATCGGTTGGTCCTGGATTAATTGCATTCACTGTTATTCCTAAATGAGCTACCTCTGCTGACAACGTACTAGTAAGAGCATCAATAGCTCCCTTCGTTGTCGCATAAGCTAGTTCTCCTGCCATAGGACCTTGAAATTGCCCCGAAGTAATATTAACAATTCTACCACCAGATTTCTTATCAAATCCCCGGGAAAATTGACTACTTAACAGCGTAGTCGCACGAACATTTACCATATAATGCTTATCTAATTCTTCAACAGTCAACGTAGAGAAATCATTATTCGTAGAATATGCTGCATTATTAATTAATATATGAGGGTACCCTAATTGTTCAGTAACTTTATTTATAAGCTCTTTTGGTGCATCATTCTGAGTTAAATCTAACTCCATACTTGATACTTTAACACGGTTTTTTAGTAACTCTTCTTTTAATTGTATTTGTTCATTTTTATCAACGCCCCAAGGCATCTCTTTATCGTAAGCTGTCCAATACGTAAAAAATATATCGTATCCTGATTCAGCTAATTCTTTACAAATCGCTGCTCCTATACCATCTAGACGACTTACACCTGTCACAACTGCTACTTTATTTTTTAATTGATTCATTATATACTCCTCCAATTTTAAAGGACGCATATTTTATATAAGAGATATAAAATTCCCTACACATTATCCTTACATAAGGGATGTACAAGCCAAATACGCAGTCCTGGAATGATTTATAGATAGCTAAATAAACTCTCACTTATGAGAGAAAAATTTATGTATCTAGTTTCTAAACATTACAGGCTCATCCACATATTGAGTCCTCGTCCCCTTTCCATATATCTCCAAACTTTATTTTAACATTAAATATTTAATGCTTCAAAAAAAAGAAATAATCGCTCCTATTTATAAAGTATCATGTACTATAAACCGTAGTTAATAACGAATTTGAATTTAAGTGTATACATTTACTATTACCTATTCGTTGTATAAGTGTAGGGAGGAAAAATGATGGGAAAAGAAAATATATTAACCTCCTATCTTATCAATTTAGGAGAGGAAGTGTTCAAACTATTATTAGCGAAAGGGGCTATAAAAGAAGATGCAGAAGACATCATCCAAAATACCTTCTATAAAGTATACACATTGCTAGATAGCTTAACCGAGGATAACATACGTCCATGGTTTTTCAGAGTCGCATTAAATGAATACATTGACTTAAAGAGAAAAAAAGAGCAACAGAACATCTATTTAACTGAAGAGATTTATTCAAAATTACAATATACAGACCGAGAATTAGACGCTGTTTTAAATAAAGATGAGATTTTCTATTTATTAAAAGATATAAAACCAGAACATAAAGAAGCCTTCTTTTTAAAATACTATTACAACTTTTCATATGAAGAAATCGCTCTAATACTAGATATTCAAGTGAACAGCGTAAAACAAAAATTACATCGTGCACGTAAAACAATTCATTCTACAGTAGGAGGAAAACCTTAATGGATACTTCTTTAAAAGATGCATTAAAAAAAGCTAAAAGAAAACAGTTACTTAAAATCATCATTACCTCAATTATCGTTGTAATCATGCTTATACCTATAATTTATAAAGTTGGCAATTACTTTGCGGCGAAAAGTTCGACAAAGCTTCACGAAAGTCTCTTTTTACATAATGCAATTGCCGAACCTAATGTGCAAATCGATTCTCAAGTTACAAGTAATTCAACTATGTTTGGCGGCAATATTATATCAAATCGATCTAAAAATATTAATGGTTATGTAGTCCCATGGAACACTTTAACAAGTTCCTATGGTTGGCTCCGTATCAACATTGATACCAATGAATTAACACCCGGATTTTATTGGTCCGATACAGAGTTCTATGAGTATGATAAACAAACAAAGAAAAAATTTGCAACATTTTATAATCCCGCTATTAAGGAATATTTTGATGGTGTCCAAAATGAATTAGGGGAAGTTTCACAAATGAATAACTATGTTGCCGAAGTTGCTATTTCTTTCAACCAGCCCTACACACTACAAGAAATTAAAGAGAAGATTCCAGACAACTTAAACATTGTATGGTTATACATGACCTCACCAATTAGAGATGAAAGCAAAGGGCCTGCTGGTATGCCCGTTTATGGATTTAATCCAGACAAGTCACCTGGAGAAGCCTATAAAGAGTTCGTTGATTCACTTAACCAATACGATGACGATGGTCATAATAAAGATATCCAGAAGTTTTTAAAATCAAACAAGGACAAACCATTTGATCAAGTGAAAATTTTAGGGGTTATGCTAACTGGGAGAACGGAAAACTTTAAGGCGTTAGAAAACCAAGACTTTATTCGCGGTGCTTCTGTAGGGGTGACTGCACAAGTTGTTCCTTATATAAAACCAGAGAAATAATGATGAAAAGACAAGATAAACTAATAATAGCTAGTTAAAAGAACGTACATGAATCTGTTTACTATGGGAGCTACATATTTTAGTGGAGAGCTCCCTTCATATATTGTTCACCCTCCAAACAATACATTTCCAAATACTTTATGTACAAATGAAAAATCATAATTTTTGTTCACACTTTATCCATTGTGAATCTTTTCACATTGGATATATAATAAACGTGTAAATACAATATTGGAGGGATTTCAATGGTTATCAATTTTTTAAGAACTGATAAACGTGCTACTTTCATATTATTACTTTTACGACTTTACATAGGATATACATGGTTCGCTGCTGGGATAGGCAAAGTCTTCGGACAATCTTTTGACGCAAGTGGCTTTCTAAAGGGCGCTATTGCTCAAGCATCAGGGGACCACCCTGCAGTACAAAGTTGGTGGGCAGATTTCCTTCAACATTTTGTCCTTCCAAACGCAGACCTATTTAGCTTTTTAGTTCAATGGGGAGAAATTTTAGTAGGTCTAGGTTTGATTTTAGGCGGATTAACAAAAACAGCTGCATTTTTCGGAATCATAATGAATCTTTCATTTTTATTAAGCGGAACTGTTAGTGTAAACCCAAACCTGCTTATTTTGACTATGTTCATTTTAGTTGCAGGGCAGAACGCTGGACGTATTGGATTAGATGGCTATGTTTTCCCTAAACTTTTCCGTAAAAACAACCACAGAACATATAAATTAAGTAAAACTGCGTAGTAACAATTTACTTTTAAAATATAAATAAGAAAAAGAGCCTGAATATAGGCTCTTTTTCTTATTTATCCTAATTTAAACTTTTAATGAACCACGAAAACCTCTGGCAGCATAGTAAGAGTCTGCTCCATTGTGGTACACGAAAACATGTCCAAAGCGATAATCGCAAAATAGAGCACCACCAAGCTCTCTAATATCTGAAGGTGTTTGTACCCAACTCGATGATTTCATATCAAAATCTCCAAGTTGTTGTAACTCTCGATATTGTTCTTCCGTTAATAACTCAATACCCATAGCGGCCGCCACATCAATGGCGTTATTTTCTGGTTTATGCTTTTTTCTTGATTCTAACGCTTCAAGATCATAACAAAGACTTCTGCGGCCTTTAGGACTCTCCTTTGAACAATCATAGAAAGTATATTCGTCCTTTTCTTCATCATAACCAATAACATCCGGCTCACCACCAGTTACTTCCATTTCGTTAAGTGACCACAATTTTTCATTATTAGTAGTCAGCTTCACTTCAACTTTAGCCCATTCAAGACCTTCATGGCGGTTCATGTTTTTCTCAAAACGAGCTTGCAATACTTTCAATAACTCTTCACGTTTTTCTACTAGTAAGTCATTTTTATTTCCTGTCATATTAGTCCTCCCTGATGTATGTACTGATAGTAGTTTAAGTATATATTTTATAATAAATCATCTCAATATGAAGACCGTTTCAATCATATGTCTTGTACAAACATCTATTACAAAGTCCTAAAACCCTCCATACTCTCTTCAAGCATATAGTGTGAAAACCACATCAAGTTCTGCTTCATAATAGCCACATGAACTCCTGGTTGGTCAGAACTATATGCCATTCCTTTAAATATAATTAATTCTGTATCAACTTCCATATCCATTAATCCTTGATATAGATCATATGCATTTGTAATCGGAATTCTTGCATCCTTTTCCCCATGTTGAATTAAGGTAGGCGTACAAGCTGATTTAATATACGTCATAGGTGATGTCTTCGTATATATATCTGGATCATTCCATGGAGTATTTCCTAAATACATTCTAATAAAGTAAGGTATATCTGTATTTACATAATGGGTACTCCAGTTAGTTATTCCACCGCCAACTGAAATAGCTTTAAACCTGCTACTAAATGTAGAACAAAAAGCTGATACATATCCACCGTTGCTCCATCCCATAACTCCTACTCTATCTTTATCTACTATCCCTTGATCAACTAGTTTATCAACTCCTGATATAACATCGTCGTAGTCAGCAATCCCCTGTTTTCTATAGTTAGCTTTTAAAAATTCATTACCATAACCTGAACTTCCTCTGTAATTTGGCTCTAAAACGATAAAGCCTTTTTCAACAAACTGTTCAATCGGATATTTCTCATTGAAGCAGTCTGAAAATATCGGAAAAGATGCCCAAGCCGGACCACCGTGAATTACTACTAATAAAGGATATTTTTTATTAGTGTCAAACTCTACTGGCGTTGATAAAACACCTTCTATTTCAAGACCATCACTACTTTTCCATGAGATGATTTCCCTGTTACTTTTAAGTTTCCCTTTGAAAAAGCTATTTTCATCCGTTATTTTTTTATCGTCTAAATAGATTTCAAAGGTTTCATTTGTTATAGCCTTATTATAGGTTATATGATTTCCATCCTTTGTTATAGAGGCATCCATTATAAAGCCATCTATCTTGTCGCTTAATGCTCCCACAGTGCCATCTTCAGCTAGTAATCCAATACGATAATTCGTTTTATCCTGCCATCTAATTAAAATTCCTTTAGCTGTCCACTGTAATGGCATAACTGTACTATCAAAGTTTGTTAGAGGCTGAATTACCTCTCCAGTATTCATATCATATATCTCTAACGTACTATCTTGTATATGGTTTCTATAGTAATCCTTCTCTCTTATGCTTGCTGTGTAACATATTTTACTGCCGTCAGGAGAAAAGCAAACACTCCCTCCCAACAACTTATCCACATTCAGCTTTTGTAGCTCTCCAGCTTTAATATGGAGTATGTATAGATCTCCATTTATATAATCTGCCATATTTGAGCTTGGTGCCGCCATAAATACAACCTTTTTACCATCATTTGAAATATCAAATTCATGGATATGAAAATCCTTACCATCCGTTAATTGATAAACAACTCTGTTCTCGTGTTCATCTGTATCACTTTGTATCACCTTTTCTATTTCAATGTAATATAAACAATCATTCTGGTGTTCCTTACCTATATGTTGAAAATCTCCATATAGCTCCTTACGTTTCTTTATCTCTTCACATTCTTTTGACTGCGTAACATAATAAAGCCCCTTGCCAGTAGGACCCCATTTGAATGTACTGACTCCTTCTTTCTCATCAGTAATTTGAACCTCTCTATAATCATCTAGTGACTTAACAAATATCTGATTTTCCCCGTCACCAACTGGACTAAGATATGCGATACACCTAGCATCTGGAGACCATAATGGGTGTGTACTATCTATATCACCATTTGATAATGGGTAACTCTGCTTCTTATCTTTTTCATATATCCATACATGATTCCTATATGTATTGTCTTTCCAATCAGCCGTCTTCTTAACAAATGCTACGTTTTTACCATCATCACTTATGTTTGTACTTGATACGGTTGGTAATGAAATAATCTCTTCTATACTTAAATATGTTTTTGCTTTCACTTTCATATAATAAGCCCCCTTGTAATGTCCATGAATCTACCGTCTCTTCTTGTCGTAATAAAGGAAATTGTTCACGGATACTTAAAATAGTAACGGAAAATTCAGATAAATAAAAGTGAATCCGATAAAGTAAAACTTTAATCTATAGGGCTCTTTCCGCTTATCAATTTTAGATGTTCTTTTTCGACACAAAAATACCCCTTTAGATAAAATATCTAAAGGGGTGCAAATTTGTAAATTTATTTTAAAGCTATAACTATATTTATTAACCTACCAATCTCCTACTCAACAGTAACAGACTTAGCTAAGTTACGTGGCTTATCAACGTCACACTCGCGGTGAAGTGCTGCGTAGTATGAGATAAGTTGTAATGGAATAACTGCTACTAGCGGTGCTAGCGCTTCGTGTACAGCTGGTAATACGAAGCTGTCACCTTCCATTTCTAAGCCTTTCATTGAGATGATACATGGGTTAGCCCCGCGTGCTACTACTTCTTTCACGTTACCACGAATTCCAAGGTTTACGTGCTCTTGTGTAGCAAGTGCGATAACTGGTGTACCATTTTCAATTAAAGCGATTGTACCGTGTTTTAACTCTCCTCCAGCGAATCCTTCTGCTTGGATGTAAGAGATTTCTTTTAGTTTTAACGCACCTTCTAATCCTACGTAGAAGTCTACGCTACGGCCGATGAAGAAACAGTTACGCGTTGTTGCTAAAAATTGTTTTGCTAATGCGTCCATTTCTTCTTTTTGATCACAAAGTTCTATCATTGCATTTGCTACAAGTCCTAGTTCGTGTGTTAAATCGAAATCAAGAACTTCACCTTTTGCTTTAGCAATATCAGCCGCTAAAATTGAAAGTACTGCAAGCTGTGCTGTGTAAGCTTTCGTTGATGCAACTGCAATTTCTGGTCCAGCGTATAACGGAAGTGTATAATCAGCTTCACGAGAAAGCGTAGAACCAGGCACGTTTGTAATTGTTAATGCTTTATGCCCCATTTCATTTGTTTGTACAAGTACTGCACGGCTATCAGCTGTTTCACCACTTTGTGAAATGTAAATGAAGAATGGTCTTTCTGTTAATAATGGCATGTTGTAAGAGAATTCACTTGCCACGTGTACTTCAACTGGCATTTTTGCAAACTTCTCGATAAATTGTTTTCCAACAAGACCTGCATGATAACTCGTTCCACATGCAATGATGTAAATGCGATCGCTATCTAAAATCGCATTGCGGATGTCTTGATTTAATTCAATTTCGCCATTTTCATCTTGATACTTTTGAATTATATTACGGATTACAAGTGGTTGCTCATCGATTTCTTTAAGCATGAAATGAGGATATGTTCCCTTTTCAATATCACTTGCGTCTAATTCCGCTGTAAACGGTGCACGTTCAATCGTTTCACCTTGTAAGTTTTTAATTGTAATACTTTCTTTCGTTACGATTACGATTTCTTTATCCATTAACTCAATGAATTGATCTGTAACTTGTAACATCGCCATAGCGTCGCTTGCCACAACATTAAAGTTGTCACCAACACCTACTAATAGCGGGCTTTTGTTTTTAGCAACATAAATCATGTTTGGATTTTCAGCATCAAGTAATCCGATTGCATAAGAGCCATGTAAAAGAGATAGCGTATTACGGAACGCTTCTTCTACACTTAATCCTGTGCTCACTTGTTGTTCCATAAGCTGTACGATAACCTCTGTATCTGTTTCACTTACGAACGTTACATCTTGTAAATATTCCTTTTTCACTAATTCATAGTTTTCAATTACACCGTTATGAACTAATGTAAAGCGTTTTGATGTACTTTGATGCGGATGCGCGTTTACTTTACTTGGAACACCGTGTGTAGCCCAGCGTGTGTGTCCGATACCTACGCTTGCTGCTACGTTCTCATCTACGATTTCACGAAGTTTTGCGATACGGCCTTTTTCTTTGTATACAACAACACCGTTCTCTGCTTGTACTGCAATACCTGCTGAATCATATCCACGATATTCTAGCTTTTCTAAACCTTTTAATAAAATTTCCTTTGCATCTTGCTCTCCAATAAATCCTACGATTCCACACATGTTTAGTCGCCGTTACAAATGCTTACACTGCTCTGCGAACATGTAACGACATAGTCCGATACCATTTTTATTTATACTAAAAAACGGATTACATATTGCTAGCCCTGTAAGCTTGTAACGGCTTTCACCTTCCTCTCGATTGGGTTTAAGTCCGTATATACTTATACAGCTAGTTTTCATCCGTTCCTCTTCTCTCATCACACTTTCACCTTTGTCCACTAAGTCACCTTAATGATTTAAGTAAAAGCTTGCGGTTGTGATGAACAACCGGGAGTCATCCGCCGAAATCTCGATAAACCCCACCTCGTCAACTACACTATTTGTAGTTCTGGCGCTTTTATAATTTACAATATTTCCTTTGAGAAAAAGAACAAGACCATCTTATAACAAACATGGATAAACCGTCAATGAAATTTTTTTCATCGTCTATAAAACATATGAAAAAGGAGCACTTTTTGTGCTCCTTTTTCATATAAATTCAGCTAATTATTCAGCGCCAACTTCGGCTTTCACAACTTCTACAATGCGATGTACATATGCATCACAAACTTCTTGTGTTGGTGCTTCTGCCATTACACGAATAAGTGGCTCTGTTCCAGATGGGCGAACAAGAATACGTCCATCACCGTTCATTTCTTCCTCTACAACACGAATAATTTCTTTAATTTTTTCATTTTCTAATGCTAATTTTTTATCTGTTACACGAACGTTTACTAGCAATTGTGGGAATTTCGTCATTTCCCCTGCAAGCTCAGATAATGGCTTTTTCGTCATTTTCATGATGTTTACAAGTTGAAGTGCACTTAACATTCCATCACCAGTTGTAATGTAATCAAGTAAGATAATATGGCCTGATTGTTCTCCACCTAGGTTGTAACCTCCGCGCTTCATTTCTTCCATTACGTAGCGGTCACCAACTGCTGTTTTATCACTTGTAATATTATTTGCTTCAAGTGCTTTGTAGAAACCTAAGTTACTCATAACAGTTGAAACAACTGTATTATGTTTTAATTGACCAGTTTCTTTCATGTACTTCGCACAAATGAACATAATTTGATCACCGTCAACGATGTTTCCTTTTTCGTCTACAGCAATTAAACGGTCGCCATCGCCATCAAAAGCAAGTCCGATATCCGCACCTTTTTCTTTTACCAATTCAGCTAAGCCTTCTGGATGTGTAGATCCTACACCCTCATTAATATTCATACCATTTGGAGAAGTTCCCATCGTTGAAATATCAGCTTCTAGGTCTGCAAATAAGTATGGAGCAAGAGAAGAAGTTGCACCATGTGCACAATCTAAAGCGATATGTAGGCCAGAGAAATCTTCTTCAACAGTTTGTTTAATGTACTGTAAATATTTTTGTCCACCTTCAAAGTAATCACTCACTTGTCCAAGATTAGTACCTGTCGGACGTGGTAGTTCATCAACTTCTTTGTCTAATAAAGCTTCAATCTCAGCTTCTTGCTCATCTGTTAATTTAAAGCCGTCTGAACCAAAGAATTTAATACCGTTATCTTGTACTGGATTATGAGATGCAGAAATCATAACACCCGCTTGTGCGTCTAGTGCTTTTGTTAAATAAGCAACGCCCGGTGTAGAAATAACGCCAAGGCGCATTACTTCTGCTCCAGTTGATAATAGCCCTGCTACTAAAGCTCCTTCTAACATATGGCCAGATACACGTGTATCACGACCAATAATTACTTTTGGACGATCTGTATCTTTTGTTAATACATAACCACCAAAACGTCCAATTTTGAAAGCTAATTCAGGTGTTAACTCCTTATTTGCAACTCCGCGTACTCCATCTGTACCAAAATATTTACCCATTATGATTCGCTCCTTTTTCTTGCTCTTTTTGATTGTGATTATCTACTGTTGGTTCTTGACTCGTTTCTTTATCTTTATCTTGATTTTGATTTTGGTTTTGATTCTTTTCCTGTTCTTTTTCTGAATCAGGTTCAGGATTTTTTGGTTTCTCATTTTGATTTTCTTGATCGGTGTTTGAATCCGGTTGTTGACCGTTACCCTGTACTTCTTTATCTGGTTTTTCTTTCTTCACAATAGTAACTTTAGCACTTTTTTGTTTTGGCTCTATTGAAATATTACCAGGACCACTCACTTGAATTGAAATATCTTTCGTTCCTGGAGATACATTTTGCAGATTAATTACCGCTGTTATTTGAGCAGCTGTTATTTTATCTACTATACTTGCTTCTCCTGAAATATCAACACTTATCTTTCCATCTTGCGGCGAAAGTAGCTGAGCAGTAACATCTTTAGAAAGTCCATTTTTCTGGATTGGGATACCATCAATCGTTTTTGTTTTCGTTTGTTTTGTTTTTTGCACTCCCACCGAAACCTTCACTTGATTCGGTTTGGCACTTGTTACACCCTTGGGTAATAAAACAGAGGCATCGAATGTTGTAGACTCTGTCAATTGACTAAGATCTACTTCGACCCCCTCTAGCGATTGTATATTATCCAAAATATCTTTTGGACCAGCTATCGTTACTTCTCTCGGTTCAACACTGATATTTGTAACCGCCAATCCTTCTGCTAAACTCCCCTTCTTCGTATACGTTACAGGAACAGTTTTTTCAGTATTATTGGCTGTATTTTGCGTTGCCACATTCAACGTTACACTAATCTTAGATGGACTTGTTCTTACATTTAAACGTTTTCCTTCTTTATTGTATAATGTAACTTCGGGCGTTTTTGTAACAGTTTTATTAACACCTTTTAAATCAACATACGCTTTGGCAGATGAAATGCTTTCAATTTCTTCTTTCGTCCCAACTACCTCAACAGTATCCGGTTTAAGGCTTGATTTTTCTAGAGTAGCCCCCGCTGGCATCTGATCCTCATTTGATAATTTCAGATCTACATGAACATATTTTCTCGCCTTTTCATGAAGAGTAACTTTAATTGTTGATGGCTGAACTGTTCCTTTCACATCATCTGGAAGCCCGTTCGTTTTTAAAGAAATCTCATAAGTTCCTTTTGGACTATCTCGCAAATCAACCGGTATGTCAAATTGTTTTTTTGCTTTTGCTGTAGCAACTGATGCTTTTGGGCCTTCTAATTTTACTTTAACGCCCTCTGCCGGAATACCACTTACAATATATTTCTCCTCATCATACTTAAGATTAATAGCATAATTAGTTAATGTTTCTTTCGTATCATTTGCAAAAGGTAATATACCTGATGTCGTATTTTTTTCAGTTAACGTCGCTGACATAAAAAGCATACACGCCAATAGTAATGAGATCCCTTTTAAAAACCAATGATTCTCCATTAACTTATCCATGACGCTTTCTCCTCCAATTCCATAAAGACGAAGAAGTCGTTTTTTCGTTTCCACTAAATTCAGCTAATAACATATCCTTCAGCTGTTCTGTCTTCAAATCACGATGCAACTTACCATTTTTCGTTAAAGAAATTTGACCAGTTTCTTCAGACACAACTACTGTAATACTATCAGTAACTTCACTAACTCCCATTGCAGCACGATGTCTAGTTCCTAATTCTTTAGAAATAAACGGACTTTCTGATAATGGAAGATAGCATGCTGCTGCTTTAATTGTACTTCCTTGCATAATTACCGCTCCGTCATGAAGAGGTGTATTTGGAATAAAAATATTAATAAGTAATTCCGATGATACGTTTGCATTCAGCGGAATACCCGTTTCCACATAATCACCCATACCGGTCTCTTTTGACAAAGTAATTAATGCACCAATTCTACGTTTCCCCATATATTCGGTTGCTTTTGCTATCGCTGTTGCAACCATTTCAGGTTCATCATCCTCATGCGTTCCAACACGCGAAAATAAACTTCCGCGCCCTAGCTGCTCAAGTGCTCTTCGCAATTCTGGCTGAAAGATAATAATAACGGCTAAAAATCCCCACGTTAATACTTGTTCAGTTAGCCAAGATAGCGTACGCAATTCAAGGAAAATACTGATCATCTTAACGACGATAATAACTGTAATCCCTTTTAAAAGTTGAACAGCTTTTGTCCCTCGGATTATAAGAATTAGCTTATATATAATAAACCATACAATGGCAATATCTAATGCCGTACTAAGATATTTCAAAATGGTCGTATCTTCAAAAGGCATGCTATCCCTTCCTCCTACTTACGAGCAATTCTATCCATATATTGAAATATTGTTTTATGCTCTATCTGTATGTATTTCCAACAACTAGTTAATTATACCATACATGAAACAAACGACAATTACAAACAACCCCCTTTAGCTCAAATTGGTAAGATGTCAAACATTTTTATTGTACAGTATAATATAAATCATTATTATACGCCTATTTTCAAATAAAAAAAGCAACTTCTCAGTTGCTTTTCTTACATTTATTTTAGTTTTTCACCGAATAAAGAACCCATTAAAGCAACTGCTGTTGTTGCCGTTCTATTTCTCTCATCTAAAATCGTATTTACCTCAACAAATTCAGCAGATGTGATAATATCAGCTTCTGCTAACATTTCCATCGCCAAATGACTTTCACGATAAGATAGACCGCCAATTACAGGCGTTCCAACACCTGGTGCATCATGAGGATCAAGACCGTCTAAATCTAATGATAAGTGTACACCATCAGTATGAGATAAATATGCGATTGTTTCTTCCATAACAGCCGTCATCCCCATACGATCAATTTCATGCATTGAGAACACTTTAATACCTTCATTGCGAATGAAATCTTTTTCTCCTTCATCCAATGCACGCGCACCGATAATTACGACATTCTCTTTTTTCACCTTTGGATATGCTCCGTATAAATCTACAAGTGAAGAATGTCCATAACCTAAACTTGCTGCAAGTGACATACCATGAATATTTCCAGATGGTGAAGTTTCCTCTGTATTTAAATCACCGTGTGCATCATACCAAATAACGCCTAAGTTTTTATAATGTTTTGCTACACCAGCTAATGTACCGATAGCAATACTATGGTCACCACCTAATACAAGTGGAAAACGACCTTCTTCTATAATATGATCCACCTTACTTGCTAATTCATTACATACAGTTGCAACTTGTGTAAGGTTTCTTAATTTTGTATTTTCATCTATCTCTTTTTCTCTCTCTATACATATATCTCCCATATCTTTAACGTCATATCCAATTTCTTCAATTCTTTCAATTACCCCTGCATAACGGATCGCGCTCGGTCCCATATCAACTCCACGACGCATCTGTCCTAAATCCATTGGAACTCCAATAACTGAGATTTCTTTTTTCATAGATAGTATCCCCCTTTTATGCCTTCACTAAATATTTTAAATCTTTTATATAGTCTGACTCAACTCGACATTTTTCTGTATGGATATACAATTTATTCACTTATATTCATACTGAAAACCAAATTTCAAGACTATTCTATGTATAAAGTTAACTTAATGAAACAATCGCAATCACTATTATTAAATAATAATAATAAAACACTCCTACATTTAGAAGTGTTTTTCTGATGCTATTTTCCATACTATTGCAATATTTTTTGTTGTCATTTCAATATTTTCTTCTGCTACTTTATATGCTTCTTCTAGTGTCATCGGTCTCGTTGTAATACTAAATACCGCATCTATTCCTTTCTCGTACACAGCTGAATAATCAGATGATACAGACCCTCCAATAGCAATTACAGGCACAGAAAAACGTTTTGCACGCCCCGCAACACCCACAGGAGCCTTTCCATATGCAGTTTGTTTATCTATTCTACCTTCACCAGTTATAATGAGATTTGCATCTTCTATATGTTTATCGAAATTTGTATAATCTAATACAATTTCAATGCCCCTCCGCAAGTCTCCCTTTAACACTGAAATAACAGCCGCTCCCATTCCTCCCGCTGCCCCTGCACCAGGTATTTCAGATACATCAAAAGATACATATCGTTTAAGCATATTCGCATAATGTTGTAAATTCTCATCTAGCTCTTTCATCATCTCTACATTTGCACCCTTTTGTCTCCCAAATATGAAAGATGCTCCCTGCATTCCGACTAATGGATTATCCACATCACATGCCGCTTCTATCTTTACCCCCTTTAAGCGGGGGTCCATTTGTGAAAAATCAATAGCAACAATCGAATGTAATGTGCCTCCAGATGGATCTATTACTTCACCCTTGTCATTTATAAATCTTACTCCTAAAGCTGCTAACATACCTGCCCCACCATCATTTGTAGCACTTCCTCCAAGTCCTAAAATTATGTACTCCACTCCTTGATCTAGCGCATGTAATATAAGTTCTCCTGTTCCTTTTGTCGTTGTAATAAGTGGGTTGCGCTTTTCAACTGGAACGTGCTGTAATCCTGATGCTGCTGCCATTTCAATAAACGCTGTCTTTTTATCTTTAGAAATGCCATAAAAAGCTTGTATACCTTCTCTAAGCGGTCCTGTCACACTAATTGATATAATTCTCCCCCCTGTAGCATCAACAAGTGATTCAACCGTCCCTTCTCCTCCATCTCCAATTGGTATTTTCACATACTCTGCATTAGGAAAAATTGCTCTAAAACCTCTTTCAATAGCTCCACATACTTCTATAGCTTTTAGGCTTTCTTTATATGAATCAGATGCAATAACAACTTTCACAATTATCTCCCCATCCCTTATTTTTACGTTTTCTTCATTTTAAACGACAAGTATAAAAGTTGTCTTTTTAAACACAAAAAAAGCTTACATCATATGATGTAAGCTTTTTTATTTAGATGGAGCCTAGCGGGATCGAACCGCTGACCTCCTGCGTGCAAGGCAGGCGCTCTCCCAGCTGAGCTAAGGCC
>NZ_JASNGE010000018.1:0-94835 GCF_030164735.1 Bacillus sp. RB3 | reverse complement strand
CCTAATCAATTAGAGTTCGATAGAACTCTTTACTTAGGAATCCCTCACTTCTAAACGAAGTGAAAGTGGGGTTAGTTCAAAACTATTAACTATAATATACCCTTTCAAGAAATTTTAAAAAGGTTGAAGTAGCCAAAAAATATTTTCCGGAATAATTAGATTAATTCCTCTTTTTTGTATATTTATGTTAAATTATTGTTATCACTACAAATTTATTGAATAATTTTAATACTCTCCCCTTTATACTATGGTAATATGTTTTTCACAATACATATTACCACTATAATTGCAAACATATATAAACCCATATTTAGAATTTTTAAGATTCTTTCATAGCATTAAGATATTTTTCACCTTTTAGTTTGTTTATTCTTAATTTTTAAACTAAAATAATATATATTGGTAATAATTAAATAAAATTCCAATAATTATAGGAAGGAGAAAATTATGAAGAGCATTGTATTATTTGATGGTGATTGTAATTTCTGTAATCAGAGTATTCAATTCATTATTAAGAGGGATCCTAAAGGATATTTTCAATTTGCATCGCTTCAAAGTGCATTAGGTAAAACATTATTAAAAAGGTATGAAATAGACGAAACAATAGACAGCATAGTATTAATAGATAAAAATAATAGTTATATTAAATCAGATGCCATACTAAACATTTGTAGAAATTTAAAAGGTATATGGAAGATTTTCACTCTTTTTATATTAATTCCAAGGCCGATTCGAAACTTTTGCTATGAAAAATTCGCAAAAAATAGATACCGATGGTTTGGTAAACAAGAACATTGTATGTTACCGTCACCAGAAGTAAGAAAAAGATTTCTGGATTAATTCCGAAAATCTTCAAACTTTATATTATATTGTTAATCTTATCAAAATAAATACGCTATTCTTTCTTGCAAATTAAAGGAAGGAATAGTGTTTTTTTAACTTTTTTACAATATTTTCAAATCCTACTTTACTCTCTAATTCTCCGTTATATCCCAGCGTGGATGCTCCTGTAATATAGTCAATTTCTACGAACTTATAATATTCTATCCCTAAAAAAATATCTCTAGAAATTACCGAAAGTGAACAAACATGTTTTTGTTAATACATATCCACCTTTTTACCCCTTAAGTCACCTTCGAACTTTACATGGAACAAAAAAGAAGAGAGATTTCTCCCCTCTTCACCAACAAAGGGGATTAAAATGTGTGTGAAGTCAAATGAGTAGTTTTGGTTATTCCACACACAAACAGGTCTTTTTAGAATCAAAACAATTTTATATTTACTCTTTTTCACTTTTGTAGAAAACACACTTTTCGTATCTTTAATCGCTTGATTTTTAACTACACTTGGAAGGTTGACTTCAATATCCTTTGTATTTTTCTTCGTGCTTTTTTTCACTTCAACCATTTCAGATACCAGTGTATTAATGAGTTTAATATAATCAGAACTACTTTGTTCCAATAGCCTAATTTGTTCTTTTGTCGAAAGCACTTTAACTTTGACCGTGACATTCCCAGCCGTAATAATAAAATAGGAACGTGCCCACAGGCTTGGCAAAAAGCACGAGATGAGAAAACTATTCTCTTAAACGCTTCGACATCACTCTTATTAATCACCTCAATAGTGTATCAATATTATAATAGGAATAGCATCCAAAAATCTCCCTAACAATATAAATCCTCCCTCTCCAATTCCCCTTAATCTGAGCAATTGGTACATCCTTACTGTTCTTTTTGTTTTTATCATCACCTTTTCAAATCATCTTCATATGTTGTATATAGATATCTCCTTTCGAATTGCAATGATGCCTCTTTCAAGTCCTAATGTACGCCGTACAAAGAGCACTTTTGAAAAGTGCTCTTTGTACTTTGTAATACACTCCCTCTATAATAAAGTAATTTTAATGTATGAATAATTTACAGCTGCCTTGTAGTATGAATTGTAACTATTTGCACACACTATAATTGGAAGGCTTGAATCATTGTCATTGAAAAATGTTCAGCGCTTCCGCTCCTTAAGAGAACAGTCTACGCAACTGTTCTCTTTTCCTTTTTTACAAAAAAAACAGGACAAGCACAGTTAACTACGCTACGATTAATTGCATTGCAACATTCTCATCGTTTCCTCAACAATTTCTCAATATTTTTCAAGGACAATAGCACACTTCCTCAACCTTAATAATATCTTAATATTAAATACTGCAAGGAGGCGCTAGAAAATGACTTGGTTCATTATTTTAGGATTTATGCTTATTTTAAGTATAGGCGGCTTTCACCCACATAGTATTCATATCATTTTCAAAATAGATTCAGATACAAAAGCTATGCCAAATTGGTCTTTCGTTAATAAAATAAACTTTCGAACATTTAAAGAGTTGTTAAAAAACCCAAACAGGAATAAATTCAAAAGCCTTACCATAGGAGAGCTGTTTATCCCTTTAAGTCTATTCAATAAATTATTTGGCAAAACATTAATTTTTTTAATCCTATTCTTCTATTCTCAATTCTTAAACTAAATATAATATGAGATGAGTAAAAGAATAGCAGTCGCCGACCATAACAAACAACAGACCGCCTATTACAGACGGTCTGTTTTAAAACAAATTGACTATATCAATAGAATAAGGATACCTTAATTATTCAGAATATTCTTATTATTAATGAAAAAAAATCGTAGTTACATATAAGCTATCTATTTCCTGTTATTATCAGATTAAGCCTTTACAGAGAAAAGGGGGATATTATGACTGTTCAAGAAAAAAGTAATAAGCAATTGATGGAATTATTAAATGAATGGTATGAAAAAATTCGTTTATATCATGTAAAAGAAGCAAAACAAACACATCTACAAGTAAAAGAAAGCTTAAAAGTAATAGAAACTGATCCATATTTATCATTTTATTACTCACTACTAGATTTTAGATATAAAGTCTTGGTAGATGGAGTGAGTATTACAAAAGATTCCTTTAAGAATATAGAAAAACTCCCTAATATCGAAGAGGAATATTTATTTTTATCTTATTATTATCATTTCTTTAAGGCAATCCACTTTACAATTATAGCAAATTATAATGAAGCGAAAACACATTATGAAAAGGCAAAGAAACTTTTACCCTATATACCTAACGAAATAGAAAAAGCCGAGTTTGAATATAGAGTTTCAACTTACTGTTATCAATCTTATCAACCATTTGAAGCGATTCAGCATGTAGTAAAGGCCAAAGAAATATACCTAGACCATGTAGGTTATGGAATCAATATTGCTTTATGCGACAATGTATTTGGTTTAGCATGTATAGATCTAAGAGAATTTGAAAAAGCGGAAGAATGTCTCAATACGGTTATTGATGTTTTTAATAAGTATGATGAAGAACATTTATTATTAAGAGCACGTTACAATTTAGGCTGGTTATATAATATTCAAGATTTATATCCATTGGCGATCCGACAAAGTTCTGAAATTATAAATAAAATACCGAATCATTTTAAAGCATTATTTGTCTTAGCAAGAGCATATTATAAATTAGAAGGCATTGAAACAGCTAAATCATATATCGAGCAAGGAATAAACTATACGAATAAAGCAGGAAATGAGGAATATAAGCACCGTTTTGCAGTATTAAATGAACTACTCACAGAATTACCTAGAATTAAACTAGAAAAAGTAGTGACTGATGCAATTTCTTATTTTGAAAAAGAAGAAATGTGGGATTGTGTAAAAGAATATGCAGAGGTTTTAGCACTTCAATTTTATGAGGCAGATAACCATGTTAAGGCAAGCAAATATTTCTATATTAGCAGTAATGCTGGTAAGAAACATTTGAAAAAAGGAGCGTTAAAGTGATGAAAAAAATAAAAAAGATTGTATTAAGTATGGTAGTAATAAGTGCATTAGCATGTGGCATGAATAGTTTACATTCACCTCAACAATCTTCTTCTAATGGTGGAGATACACCAGCACCAACAATACCTAGTGTCTCTGTAGAAGTATCTATTGATTAATGTAATACATTATTCTTAGTTTTAAAATCAGAAAATTCAATCTTTTAATAAAAAACATTGAATACAATGGATAAAATATTGAACCCTTAGTCCGAAACAGATTTGTTTCGGACTATTCTCGTTACTATAATTATACGTAGAATGGTAGACTAAAACTTCCACTTAGTCCTGTTCTGTAATTTCTTCTCTTTTTGAAGTAAGTCCTTTAACTTTTTTAAATAATCGATTTCCATACGCAAACATTCATTTTCATCTTTTAATGTCCCTATACCCCCTTTAATAGTTGCATTATTTAACTTTGATCTTATCTTTTCCATAGCTGGACCCCCTTTCTTCTTTTTATATAGGAATTCTACGCCTTTTAAATCATATATTTCCCTTTACCTACGAACTATTCCAATAAATTCTTTAACACAAACAATTAATTTATTTCATGTGTTTTTATTTTATTTCTCAAAATTTGAGATATATCTTTTGAAAAACCCCCTGTATTCCTTCCATATTTATCTCTCCTAAATAAATCGTAATACATATTATACCCAACAAATTTATAAGCTTTAATCTTATTTTTAACAAAGCCTTCTTATTTTAAATAGACATAACACTTCATACTGTCAACTCCCCCTATATTGATAAATATGAAACATCTAATTTATTTGACATTTCAATGACTTATGACAGGAAAATATATACATTAAATTAAACCTAATGTATCTTTGGTTTGTAAGTCGTAGTTAGTTGGCCAACTTTCAATACAATTTAATACTTAAAAATAAGGAGGATTTAAAAATGAATCAAGTATTAAGGAAAAGTAAGAAAAAAATGATGTATCTAGTCGGCTCACTTCTAATTTCTCTATCAATGTTTTCAACTACAAGTTTTGCAGCTACAGAAGGTGCTGTAAAAAGTGTTACAAATAGTAGTTATACTGGAATTACAGCTGATATAAATCTACCAAAATCGGTTGTTGTTAAGGATGGATATGTGAATTGGTACTTAGGTATTGGAGCATCTAAAGTTGAAGGTGGTATTTCAAAAACACCAAGTGGATATAAAGTGTTTCTTAATTCAGGATATAATGAATCAGGTCAAAACAATAAGTATTGGAACACACAATATGATACATCAATTAAAGATGGTGATCGAGTAAACATTAAAATAATTAATAACGGCAATGGTACGGTTACTATGTATGTAAATGGAATCCCTAGATATGCAAATCAGCCTGTATATGGCTCATTTTCTCAATACGAACCAGTAAAAATGGTTCAGGGCGTTGAAGATACTGGACGTAATTCTTTTAGCCAAGCTAGTTTTTCAAACGTACTTCTAAGAACAGATACATCTGGAGCTACCTACAAAAGTTGGAACGGTTCAATTTCTTCCTCATTTTCTAAACACGGTACTTATGGTAACAGTTTCACAGTTTATTCTCAAGTGCCATTAAGCGCAAGTTTACGCTAAAATTGTTCTTGTATACGAATAATTTTGTGAAAAAGGTAGCTGTACTTTTGTACAGCTACCTTTTTCATATGGTGAATTTTTAATAGATATTGTATCAGACATAAGTTACATTCTTCATATTTTAACTTCTTTGAATTCAATAATACTTAATCAGCTTGTCTTATTACTTCACTTAACGTATCGAGATACAGCTTATAGCAACTACAACACGCTTTATTATTAATAATACTACTCTTCTTAATTTAACTTTAATTCCATTGCATTGATTTTTTAATAATAAATATACAACTTAGTAATGATAATAGATATACAATAAGAATAATATACAACTGTTTTGGTTCAATGCTATCGATATAAAGACTCATAATTGGATATGACCAAGGAAACAGTATCCAATAGTTTGTATGAGAGATAAAAAAGCTACCCAACCCGCCTATAACTCCTACTAATAATGAAAGTAACGGGATTTTATAAAATATTATATTTATTAAAAAATGTAAATTCACAATAGTTAAAGAGCTAATCACCATAAAAAGTATAGAAAAAATTAATCTTTGATAAACAGTCCCAAGATTATCAACCGTTAATACTATAGGTATACTAGTTATGACTAAAGCACATATTAAATAACCAAAAGTAATTATTAAGCAAAACAAAAACTTATTACTTAATATAGTTTTTAAAGTGATTCCGTGATAAATAGCAGACATATATCCTTTTCTTCTGAACTCGTTTACAAAAGAAAATGACACTAATAGACCTATTGCAATAGGTAAAAATAATCTACAAAAAAGACTTAGAATCGCTATATGCATGAAAACGCCATCTTTTGATTGAGATGATACAGTTAGAAAGATTTGAAAACTAATTGGTATCAACAGAAATACTAGTAACAGGATATACAATCCATTATGAAGACTTTTTTTATATTCACCTAATATACCCACTTATTTCACCCTTTATTATTCATATGTATAATATTTAAAACTCACAGCTAATAACATAATTCCTAAAATATAGATTGAAGAACTTGCAAGATATATTAAAATAGTTGTTTCTTTCATCATTACATCACTTACTATATTCAATGCATAAAATATTGGAAATGTCTTTGTGAATACTACAGGAAATAATCCATAAGTTACGCTAAAAAAAATCCAAATAACTGACAAGGACGCCGCAAGAATTCCCTTTTTTATAATCAAATGAAAAAGTAATTGAGAATATGGTATTGCTAAAGATAGAATTGTACAAAGCATCAACATTTTCAAAAAATAAAGTATAGATATTTCATATCCATTTATAAAAATATAGATACCCATAACTGAAAAATTTAAAATATTAAAGATTAAATAAAACAGTATAAACAATAAATTTTTAGCTACCAATAATTTAAATTTTGAAATTGGCTTTGTATAGATAATGGCCCAAGTACCATATTTATTTTCAGAAGAAATGATAAAATACCACATACAAGCAGAAAAAATGCTTAATGTTAGTGTATTAAAGTTTACTGTAATTGCTATAAGATTGGTAGATTGAAACATATCGGGATTATTCTTGTTAAAAATAAAATAACTTATACACAAAAAGCTTGATAATAATGAAAAAAACAAAGAAAATAACAATAATTTTCTCCCACCAATTTTCCTCATCTCACTATTCACACTTTTAAAGATAAATTGCATTATGATAGTAACTCCTTTTGTTTAGTTAAAGATAAAAATACTTCCTCTAATGTTAGCTTTTTAGGGCTAACTTCAAAAATATCTATATCATTTTCAATTAATATTCTGGTTAAATTAGGAACACTATTTTGATCTATCATTAGTTTGAATACCCCTTCTTTTTCTATGCTATAAGGTATATCCTCTGTATTTAAAATCCTTTCTGTGGCAGTAGTGTCATTAACATGAACAATATATTCTCTAGAAGTAATAATACTGTTTAAATTCCCTTCATAGAGTAAGTTACCCTTATGTAGTAATGCTATGTGATCTGCTATCATTTCAATTTCAGCTAAATTATGACTAGAAATAAATATTGTCTTCCCCTCATTTTTTACTAAATGAAGTAATAAGCGCCTTATCTCGTGTACTCCCTCTGGGTCTAATCCATTTGTCGGCTCATCAAGAATTAGTATTTTAGGATCATTAAGAATAGCAAAGGAAATACCTAGCCTTTGTTTCATTCCTAAAGAAAAATCTTTCACTTTTTTATCTTTTGCTTTATATATTCCTGTAATTTTTAATACTCTGTCTATTTCATCTAAAGGCTTATTAATCATTTTTTGTACATAGGCTAAATTTTCATATGCTGTCAAATTAGGATAGTAGGTAGGTGAATCAATAAAACAACCCACATTTTCAAATAATTCTTCTTTCCAATCTTTGATATCTTTATTATTAAATAATATCGTTCCTTTATCTAATGGAATTAATCCTAATAGCATTCGCATTGTTGTTGTTTTTCCTGCACCATTTGGTCCAATAAAAGCATATAAACTTCCTTCAGGAACAGATAAGTTTAAATCCCTTACAATGGATTGATTGTCAAAAGACTTTGTTAAATTTTTAGTTTGGATTGCTAATTTCATTTTGTTCCTCACTTTCTTATTCTCAAATAAAAGTAAGTATCTATTAAATTCTTGATCTATTAGATATTCTATTTACCCTTTACCTAATGTTTGCAATTTGGATTTAGAAAATATTTCTCGTTGTTTTAATTTTTTATCAGTAAGTTCATAAACTCTATCTACACGCTCTAAAATATTTTCATCATGAGTGATAATAATCTTAGTGGATGGTATGGCAAATATATTTTCAATAACAGCATTTGCCGTTTCCCTATCTAAATGGTTAGTTGGTTCATCCAAAATAAGAATCGGATATTCTTTCATGAACAATCGTAACATAGCCAACCTTTGTCTTTGGCCACCGGAGAAATTTGTTCCTCCCTCTGAGATTAAAATATCATTTATACTTTGAAATTGAATATAATTACTCAGATTCAATTTATCAATAGACTCCTGGATTTTTGAAGGATCATAATTTATATCAAAGTAAGATAAATTCTCAGATAAACTTCCTCTAAATAAAACTCCATCCTGAGTCATTAGTCCTACATTTTTTCTTAGTTCCTCACTGTTCCAATCTTTAATATCTCTATCGTCTATTAATATATTACCCTTATCGGGAGTATGCAATTTTAATAATAAGTTAGCTAAAGTGGACTTACCACTGCCACTTTCTCCAACAATAGCAATACTTTCGTTATTTTTAATGTTCAAACTTAAGTTTTCTATTATTTTTTTGTCATCAAAACTAAACGAAATATTATTAAATTGAATCGATCCTCTAAGAATGTTTACTTTAGTATCCGATCCATCTTTTTCTAGTTCCTCTTCCAAGATATCTAAAGTTCTTAATAAAAGTGGTTTAACTGAATTCCAATTTAAAATTGATCCTATAATTGTTGAAACCGGAGAAAATATAATACTAGATATAGCAATAAAGAAGAAAATATTACTTAAATCCCCTTCTCCTTTACTAAAATTATAAAATCCTACAGCAAGCATTATGATAATAAATATTGTTGATAGGGAACTATTAAATGATTCTAAAGCATTTTGTTTTAGCGCTCGTTTATGTACTGTATCTAAGTATTTATTATAATCTTTTTGCCATACAGATTTAATTCTAGAAAAAATCCCTGTAGCCTTTACATAATACATCGCTTTTAATGATTCATTAATTTTCCCTCTATGTTCTCCTAGGTAATACGTTTCGACTAAATTAGCATTATATATGAATTTCCCTAAGGAAATATTGATAAATAGGGAACTAGCAATAAAAAACATCAATATTAAAGTATAAAAAGTCTCAGTATATAATAGATACATCAATAATGGAATGATAACTACTATTGATATAATCATTTCAATTAGATCCTCTAAAATATATCCTCGTATTGATTCTAGGCTCATGATTCTTACATTTAAATCCCCTGCATGACGTGTAGTAATTTTTTCTATGGGGGTATTAAACATATGCTCAAAAACTTTTGTTGTACTTTTTCTATCAATTTCTTTCTGAAAGTTTACTTTTATAATAGAAGTTATAGATTTTATCCCTATAACAACGATTAAACTTCCCAAAATAATTAAAAGGTATCTTACATCCACTTCCTTTGAAGCATTCAAAATATCCATAAACTTTTTCAAAATAAAGGGGAAAGCAAGAATTGAGATTTGTGCTAACAATGCTAATAGTGCTAATAAAACAATCTGGCTAGGAGATACAAAATGATCAATATATCTAAGTAATATATGTTTTTCACGCCTTTTAGTATTTGGCTGTATATCTTTTTTGTTTTCTATTACTAGGATATAGTCACAGAACATTTCCTCAAAACTTCTTATATCAATTATCATCGGCCCTGCCTTAGGATCTACAATATAAAATTTATTTGCTTTAACCCTTTCAATAATTACAAAGTGATTAAAGCCCCAAAATGCTATCATCGGCTTTTGTATCCTTTGTAAATCAGTTATATTTTCTATCCTATATGCAGTTGCAGAAAGTCCATACGATTTACTAACTTTTTTAATATCCAACAAACTCCATGCCGATTTTTTATTGATAATTTTACTATTTCTAATTTCCGAAGCTTGTACTGCTGAACCATAATAATGCATAATCATTGCTAGACAACTAGGCCCACAATCAAAAGATGTCATTTGCGGTATAAATTTAATTTTCTTCCTTAACATATTTATCACCTATTCTAGGCATTAAAGTATAAAATGCTATTTAGTTTATTATCCTCTAACCTTTGTAAAAAATACAAAATACTTCCTAGCCCTGTAAATAATGCGATTTTATGAGGATTAAAATCTTCTATATCAAAATTATTCAAAAAGTTATTTGTTACTTTCATAACAATTTGTTTTTCATTGCGCTCGAGCATACCTCTATTTTCTAGCTCCAATAAAAAGTCTAGTTTCCCCATTAAACCATGACATAAACAATAATCACTATTTTCATGTAATGTACTTAAGATTTGTTTTTTAAAAAAAATTAAATCTGATTGTATATCCTCATTTTGATACGATTCTAAAATTTTAATTCTCGAGATTCCCATTCCACTAAATCCTTTACACCAGCTATCTGTATACTCATATTCACTCATACTCATTTTCTCACTTTTATGTATACCATGTATTACTCTATCGTACTTATTTGTTTTTAATATGCCTTTTAACTTATAAAATGCGAGAAGTTGTCCTGATAATCCATGAACAAACCCCTTTAATGAATCCTCTAAATTTAGAGTATCGTGAGCTTTCCAATATACAAATTCATTATGTGTTTGCATATTATTGACAATGTAGTCACCGAGATTTTCAGCCACTTTAAGCAATATTTTATAATTAGGATTAATTTGATAGAACTTAACTGCCGTTAAAATTAGACCAGCTGAACCCCCTAATATATCAAAATGCTTATCGCTATATTTACCTTTTTCAATATCAGAGTTGACATCCATAAATATTTGCAATATCAATCTTTCATCGATAGATGTTATATGTGGTAAATTTGTTAAATAGTAAGAAATAATTGCATTAACACCATTTACAAAACCATAATTATTTTTATTTTTGTTTAATATTTCTTGCAGGGCTTTTTGTTCAAGTTTATTTATAATTTCAATCTGATTAGGATCAGCATTATTTCTCAATAATGAACTTATTCCCAATAATCCATCATATATTCCACTATTCAAATGGTTTATCTCAAGCTCCCCTTGCCAATTTGTTTTTAATCCAATAAAATCTACAGCACCGTCTTTTGATATATAACTGCCATCAAGAATTTTCCCTGTAATTGCTTCCTTTATTTTATTTGTAGGTAAATTAGTTCGAAAATTAATTGTTTCCTTTACTGTATTCAGCTTATATAGATTATCATTTTGATTAGAAAGGGATATTTCTATAATTTTTCTTTGTAATAAAAAGTCAGCATATGAAATTTTTTTAAATTTTGTTTCTAGATCTATTTCATTATTTGATAAACTTCCGCAAGACTCCCATTCATACTTATTAAAGAAATATGGAACATCATAGGATAATAGTGCCTCTATCTCTTTTTGAATAATATCTTTCCTAGTAGCCAAGTATATGTTTTTTTCAAGAATATTCCGCAAATATTTTATAGTCTTTAATTTATTCTCTAATAAATCCGGAACATTTAGTCTATCTAATAAAAGGGTATAGACTTTTGTATTTCGATATACTTTTCGATAATTCCATTTAGAAACACTATTTTTTAATATACACATATACTCCTCTTTGTTTTTTAAAACTGAGTTATATGCATTCTCAAAACCTTTAATAATATCATCTATATAATTATCATACTCGTATATATCATCGTTAAAAAACGGTAAATTCTGAACCGTATCTTCTACTATTGTCTCTTCTCTTATTTCAATTGGATTCGATGTAAATTCATTTTTTATTTTAATTGTTTTTACCAAAGACTTCATTACTCTCCCAATTGCACTGTAATCTCTTATTACCTCCCTACCTCCACTAAACCTTATAGGTAGCATTCTAGAATTTAATACTGAATTAGATAATATAAAACTACTGGTTTCTTCAGTAACACTTGGATTTAATGTACTTCCTAATGTCTCAAAATCAATTATGACTGGTGAGGATTGTTTAGCTATGATATTTTCATTATGTATGTCACTTCCATTAATCAAATACATTACCGAAAGCACTACACCTAAATTATAATAATAATCTTTAATTTGCTCATTAGATTCACATGATTCATGATTAATGTATTCCATATATCCATAATTTCTTTTATTAACTACTTGCGGAATAAAGATATCCGTATTTAAATCTTTATTCAGTTGATTAATTAAACTATGATATAGTATAGAATTTTTCAAATCGACTGGTTTTAAAATTACCTTATTATTAAATTTATCTTCTAAAAGAATTGTTCTCTTTCCATTATTATGGTAGTCACCTAGGTTAATAACTTTTTCTACATGCATAATATTAAAACCCGACATTTTATGAATTTCTTTTTGATCTTTTTCAAGAGCACCTTGCAACCAAATCATATAATTTATTTCATTTTCAATGATTGTAAAAATTTTTTCGTTTAATACGGGTAATATTTTAAAAAAATTCATATAAAATTTTTTAAAATGAAAGAAGTTCTTTGTAAAATACTTATATTCTTCATTGGTATCCATTCCTCTTAAAGCATTTTCTACCCTAAGTTTATTTATGTATACAATTAAGGATGGCCTTAATACTTGGTATAGTCTTTTTTCTAAATCAAGCATTATCCATTCAGAAACCTTCTTAACATTACCAAAAAAATCAATTTTATTTAACATCATATTTTTAAAGAATACTACATATGTTTGTATTATTTTTTGAAAGTTATAGTTTTCGTCATTCTTAATGACATCATTACATGAAAAACCCTCTAAAAAGATAACAAAATTTTTTTCTAGATATTCTTTTGTTACTAAAGAATGTGATCCATTATCTATTGTATTCAAAATTCCATGTGAATTATTTTTCATAATAACCTCTTCTTTTTATAGGTAGGAGAAACAGTTAGAAATTCATTCTCATTAAAGAGAGTAAGGCCTTTCGCCTTACTCTCTTTAACTATTAGTAGCATTTTTTACAAATTCTTTGTCCCATAATCGTGACGCATGCTACAGGCACATTCCAAGGACAATCTTTAGTTAAAGTTTCAACCCAACCAGGTCCTGCTCCACCAACTAATTGTTCAATCTCTTCATCTTCTACGACTTGTAAATATTTTTCAGTTTCCATTTCAATACCTACCTTTTATTTTTTTGAAAATGATGTTATAAATTCAATAATTTACCACAACATTATCTAAAAACAATATACCATTAAATGTTAATAAAAAAAAGATATATTTATAGAAAAATAAAATAATAGGATATTTAACTATATTAATATAATTAAAGGAGACTCACTTACTATATCATTAAAATTTAAAGGCTATTTTCCAAGTTAATATTTTTTAAATTTTATAAATTTATTAATAATCAATGCTGTTTAATAATTTAAATAATTCTTCTAATACCTGAATAACGATTAAGAATATTAATTAAACTTGTAAAAAATAGATTTTCAGAAGATATAACTCAAGAATATTTTACCATAAAATAGGATAATCAATTCTTTTTTTAATAGTATAATGCTTCGTCAGAAAATTTTAATCATGAATTGCAAAAAGCATGTTAAAAATAAAAAGATGAAATTGCAAGTATATTCACTTCACAATCCCATCTCATCTAAAAATTGTATATCATCAACTCTCTTGATCCTCGCAATTCTACCAAATTAATAGCAACACATTATATAGATATAGGTTTATACTATTCTACATTTAAATACATGTAATATTGCCTATACTTTGTTATTTTCATGTGAAACTAATTCACTATATATCTCTTTCTCTATATTTTTCAAGAGAATTTCCAACCTATTTTTTGTAGCTAGATTAAAATGTGGATTTAATTCTTTTATTATAAATTCAAGTATCTCAAAGCTTATGTAATCTCCTAATTCAAGTGAATATTGATCACCCAAGAAAGTTTTTAATTTTTTAGAGATCTCCACTTTATCTTTTTTGGTAATATTTACCCCATCCGATAACAAACCTCTCTTAGATTAGTCTTAAATACTAATTCAAAAAGTTTTTATAACATAATAAAAATATTTTGGAATTAATATAAATCATATAATGAAATTTTTACAAATAAATAAAAAATATACATCATAACCATTAAACAATATATTAAGCATCGTAAACATATATTGGCTCGTCATAAAGGCGTAAACATTTTGACCAATTTCCACATAACGTTTCCCATTCACCAGCAGGATATACTTCCGTACGCAATATATGAAGTGGTATACGTAAATTCAATAACCGACCACTAAGCGTCGTACGAGTAACTCCCGCTGGCATTAAAAACTTTGCTTCAATTACCTTTTTCAGTTCCATCAACGAGTATTCTGGATAACTCATCAATATTTCATTTGAATGAGGCCAGACCTCAGTATCATTTGAATGACGGCGTACCGTATACTCATGTTGATATAAGCTGACAATACGATGCCATATCTCTAAATGATTAAATAAATCGCTATTTAAATCCCTTGCATATAAAAAATGTACTTGTTTATTTGCTTCTGTAATTTTTGCAAGCAAACGTTTATTAGCAATAATCTTACCTGACCAAATTATTGTAGGTTCTTTCTTTAAATTATTTACCCATTCTCCCATTGGTAATAAATGATTCCAAGCACGAATTTTTATTTTTTCATCAGGTACTACCTGTACAGCAACGCGTTTACAACCTAATGCCATCATAGCCTTCATACGATGGGCACCATCAAGTAACAGATAATTACCATCACTAAGCTCAGAGACTAAGGGAGGATTTCGTAAAACACCTTCACTTTCCATTACACGACAAATTTGTTCCAATCGTTTGTGTTCATATGATTCATGAAAGCGAATTTGCTTGGGATGTAAGAGATCTAAGGCCGAAATAATTTCACTCATAAAAACAGCTCCTCAAATAATTCCATAAATTCTAAGCTTATCAAATAACTAATTTTCTATAATGATTAGTTGTGTTTACCGATATTTAGCAGCTATTAGACAATTATTTCAAACTGCGCTTTAATAATTTTACTAGTCTTCTAATAAAACGCCAATTTCCTTTTCCCTAGCCCTTTGATAGTAATAAGCAGCAATGGCTACATCAAAAATGGCCATACCCATTGGATTAAATAATATTGCTTTGTCATAAGGGAAGTTATGCAGTGCTCCTCGGATTACAACGTCAGCAATTGATACTGTATCTTCTTTTTGTAAACCTCTTTCAAGGTGCATCCTTTCAACATCAGTTTTTTCACGACAGACTTCTTCCCAATTATCAACAACTAGGGATTTTGTATATTCTAAGATATCAGGCTTAAAATCACGAAGAGAAACATTGAGTAGTAGCGCTCCATCTTTAGGTTTCTTATCAATATAACCTTCTGCAGAAACAGTACAAGTAATAAAAATATCAGCATCATTATAGGCTTCTTCATAAGCATTAACCTTTTGAGTTTTAGAATAAATTTCCTCAGGAATTAATTCGTCTTTAATTCCATTGATATCATATAGGTAAACACTTTCGATTTTATCGCCTAATAGGGCAGTTACCATCTTTAAATGCATCTGACCAATAGGTCCAAATCCAATTATTCCAACTTTAACATTATTTAAATCTCTTAACTTGGCAAACTCTCGAATCATTAACCCTGTAACAGAAGCTGTTCGTATAACACTGACCATTGCTGTATTAAGCGTCGCAAATGGTTTTCCAGTCATAGCATCATTTAATATAGTAACTGAATGAGCACGTTGAATACCTTTCTCAATATTCTTCGGAAAACTAGCTATCCATTTGATTCCTGAAACCTTAAATTCTCCTCCAATATAAGCTGGCATAGCAATAATTCTATTAGCCGGATCATCAAAACGTAAGTATGGCTTAATTGGCTGAGAAAATTCTTCTGCATCAAGACTTTGTACTGCCTTTGAAATGACATTTATTGTTTCTTCCCAATTAACACCCATTTCATTGATATGTTTAGTATTTAAATACATCATAATTGCTTCCTCATTTCTATATCATTTTTATAAAGAAACTAATTGGTCTTCTACTGATTTTTTTGTATTAAGCCATTCTACCCATTCTACGTTGTAAATAGTTGATGTGTAAGCTTGTCCATTATCAGGACACAAGAAAACAACATTAGGTGTATTTTGAACATCCCTATTTTCAAAATACTTTTGGATTGCATAATATGAAGTCCCTGATGATCCACCAGCAAATATTGCATGTTTATTAAATAGCTCATAACAACCTGCAACAGTATGGACCTCCGGTACAATCATTACATCATCAATCAATGCTTTTTTAACCATACCAGGTATCATACTGGCACCAATTCCTGGTATGTACCGTTTACGAGGCTTATCACCAAAAATAATGGACCCTTGACTATCTACCGCAATAATTTTAATATTAGGGAATTTTTCTTTTAATCGTGTAGATACCCCAGCGATAGTTCCTCCAGTACTCACTCCAATGAAGGCATAATCTAACTGTTTAAAATCATTAGATATTTCTTCACCAATTCCTTGATAATGGGCTTCAAAGTTATCAGCATTATTATATTGATTTGTCCAGTATGCATTAGGAATAGTATTTAAAAGTTCTTCCACCTTATTTAAACGCGTTAATAAATAGCCACCTGTTTCATCTCGTTCATCCACTTTAGCTACTTGATAGGAAGTTGCTCTCAAAAAATTCTCATAACTATCATTAATATTTGGATCAATAACTGGTATGAATTTCAGGCCGATATACCTACAAAGAGTAGCAAGAGCAACCGCAAAGTTACCAGATGAAGATTCGATAATTGTAGAATTTTCAGTCACTTCACCGCGACTTATTGCTGATTTTAAAATATGGTGAGCAGCACGCACTTTAACACTATTCATTAAATTGTGATATTCTAGTTTTGCATACAGATTAATCTTTTCATGCTCTAATTTAATCATAGGTGTGTTGCCGATTACCCTTTCTAAACTCTCTAATTTCTTGAGCATAATTTGCTTCCTTTCTTGGTTAAAATCTAAAAAAATAATTAAAGATAAATAGTTGTAAATGTTCTTTCGAATGTATTTCAAATAGAACTTATACCTGAAAGACAATAAATGCTAGATTCTTTAGTATCGATAAGCTAAGCACCATTCAAGTACTGCCATAGCACTATTTAGCTTGTTTTCGGCCTGGGTAAATACAATACTTTTCGGTCCATCAATAACTGTTGCTGCTACTTCTTCCCCCCGGTGTGCTGGGAGGTCATGCATGAAAGTAGTTTCCGGATATAAAGTCAAAATTCTCTCTGTCACTGCAAATGGATTAAATGCATCTTTCCATAAAGGATCTATTTTGCTTGTCCCTGTTGTTTGCCACCTTGTTGTATATACAACATCCACTTCACTAGGTAACATTTTTATATCATGACATTCAATAACTTTAGCACCAGATAATCGTGCATATTCTTTTGATTTTTCAAGCACACTTGGAGACACTCCATAACCAGCAGGTGTAAAAAGATATAACTCCGTACCTGGAAAACGAGATAAAGAAAGAGCTAGAGCTGCAGCACTGTTATTACCTTCTCCCATATATAAAACCCGTAATCCAGCTATTTCACCAAATTTTTGTTTCATTGTTGTTAAGTCTGTTAGCGCTTGTGTTGGATGTTCTTCCGTACTCATTGCATTAATGACTGCCATACGACTTTGAGATGCCAGCTTTTCCATTTCCTTTTGACTATCTGCAGTTCTTGCTACTAGTGCATCCAGCATTCGCGAAAGTACTTGAGTAGTGTCTTCTATAGACTCCCCTGTATTTTCTTGCAAATCATTTGGACCATACGTTACAATTTGTGCACCCATCTTTAATGCTGCAACAGAAAATGCCGATCGAGTTCTAGTCGATGTTTTACGGAAGTAAATCCCAATTATATTTCCCGCTAATATTTGATTAGGTTGCGATTTACCTGTGGCAAACTCTACCCCACGAGTTACAATTTGGTTAATATCACTATCAGTAAGATCCTCAAGAGTAATTAAATGTTTTCGAATAGCCATTATTATATTACCTCCCTTTTGAATAATTGCATGTAACAAAAATGTATTTACATATGTATGTAAATAAAAACTACTAAACAGCTAAAGTAAAAATAATAGATTGGAAATATAATTCATGTGGATCCATTACCACACTTTTCTATAATTTTTTTTAAACTAATGTATAGCAGTTGATATATAGCCTATATGAACTCGAATACTATTTTTACTCAGAAATACTTACATATAATTCTATTGTTAGTCTATATTCCTATTTTTTATGATATAGCTCTGCTGAATATATTACACACTACAACACTAAAAATATACTCAAAATACAGAATTTTCAGCTTTCTCAATTCTTTCATCAATTTTCTGTCAATTCATACTCAAATTATCTTTTTTACTAATAATATACATACAATGTTGGCTGTTTCTTTTATAGCCCACTTCTAAAAAATCCACCCATTCAAAAATAACGTTTTACGGATTGTCAGTTAAGATACAAATTACTGCTGCAGTCATTAAAGAGTCCTCTTTAAAAGAGATATACTCCTTCTACTGGCTCGCTATTTTTAGTTATGATAACCTCTTAATTGTTACAGCTATAACGCTAACAATTGTTATTGCAACCATTGATCTAAGTAAACAAACAATGAATGACATACTAATATATACACAAAGTAATCTATTAAGCGTAAAATGATTGCATCTCCAGCAAGTTTAATTACTTATTCAGATCTTTGCTTTTATAATTTTCAAAATTAAATTTCCGAAAATTTTCTTTCCTTAAGGAAATATCGATCATTTTAAACTATGTAAGAATGCTTATCTTCTATAAAGTAATTACACAAATCAACAAAGTCAATTTCAATTATTGATTCTGGAAAACTATCTAAAGAAGCACAACAAGAAAGCTTATAATCTTTACCAATAGTAAACTTTTTATAATAAACCTCATTAGATAGCATGTCACCATAAAATATTGTATTTTTTTTAATAACAAAAGAGTTTAAAGGTATAGTTAGTCCTTTCCCTATCCATTTAACAAAGCTTTCTTTTATAGTCCATAATTCATAAAACACATCTAATTGTTGTTCTACATTTAATGAATTTAAATAATTAAATTCTTCCTCAGTAAATATATTTTTAATCATTGTAGTATCCATGGGCCGGACTTTTTCTACATCTATTCCTACTTCTTCCTCATGAATAGCTCCAACAACCCAACTTTCGGAATGCGATATATTAAAATGAAAATTATTTAACTCATCCACATAAGGCTTTCCGTATTCATTGTATTTATATTTAATATCTTTATTTTCTTTTGAGAAATTTGTAGTAATTAAATATCTTATTATAATGTCTCCAATTAAGGCGCTATATTGGTCGGGCTTTCTTTTATATTTCTGTATTTTCATCTGCTTTTCTTTTGAGACCAAACTCATAAGTTTCTGCATAATGTTATGATCTATATTTCCTGGCACACGTACCTTATATATATTCATTATTTCCTTCCCACCTAACTTCTTATATAAATATAAAAAACTCTCAATGAATAATTCCTATTTATTTTTGATTAGTAAAAAACATTTTCAGAGGATAATATTCTATTTTACATTCATATTTTTGACTTATTTTCTAACCTCTTTATGTCTATTATTGAATGGGCTCAAAGAAAAAAGTCTCATAATATGTTATACACGAATTTATGAGACTTTTAGAAAACTAATAGTGTACAATTTCAAATAATATTTCACCTATTTACATGTGCTAATAAGAGCATTTGTTTAAAACTCATTTTTATACTCTTTACCAACTCATGAATATGCGGTTTCTCTAACATACTCAGATGGGAACCTGGCACTTGCAAAGCGTATACTTCCCCTGATGTATATTCATTCCATCTGTTATAATCTACTAGTGGGTGAATGTCATTAATAGATGCATTAAATAGAAAGATATCTGCTTTTATTTTTTGTTTACAATTATATTTTAGGTATGCATATCTATTAGCTATCATTACTTTTAACTTATTCATCATTGGATCTTCAAAATTTTGCTGACAACTATTTTCATTCAATGTAAATTTTTTCAGTAAAGATTCTATTAATTGTTCTTCACTCATTTGCTCAAAACTAATTTTCTCAATCCCTAACTGATCATTGAATTTTTCCAATTCTTCAAAGGCATTCTTAATATTTAAACTAAGAATCTCCTTACCTTGTTCAATAGGATGAACATCAAGTAAACCTAGAAAACTAACTTTATCACCTAGTTCTTCTAATTTTCTAGCCATTTCAAATGCAACTATTCCTCCAAAAGACCATCCTAATAAGGTATATGGCCCTTCTTTTTTTACTTGTTTAATCTCTTCTATATATCTTACCGCCATTTCCTCTACAGATAAGTTTGAAAATCTATTATCATCATATCCTATAGATTGTAACCCATATACAGTCTTATCCTCTCCTAATTCTCTAGCCAAATCATAATAGTTTAATATACCCCCTCCTTGTCCATGAACAATGAACCATTGACTATCCTTGTTTGTCCCATTTTGAATTGGAATTAAACACTCACTGTCTATTCCTTTATTCCTACTTATTACATCACTTAATTGTTCAATAGTAGCATTTTGAAATAATAAACTTAATGGCAGTTGCACATTAAACATTCTCTTGATATTTTCGAATAACTTTAATCCCTTAAGAGAATGACCACCTAATTCAAAGAAATTATCATTTATACCAATATTATTTACGCCTAATATACTACTCCAAATATCAATTAAACTACTATCTATGTCATTTCTTGGTGGTACATAATTACTATTGTCCAGTGTATTTAGCTTCGGTAACTTACTTCTATCTATTTTCCCATTTTGTGTTAATGGTATATTGTGAATTGGTATGAGTTGTTGAGGTATCATATAATGTGGTAACTTTGTTGCCAAATATGCTCTTACCTCTGGAATAGGAATATCTTTTTCTGTAACTACGTATGCACATAAATACTTTTCCCCAGCTTCATCTTCTTGATCTATTACTACGGCCGTTTTGATTGTCTCATATTTTAACAAACTCGCTTCTATCTCACCTAGTTCTATTCGATATCCCCTTATTTTTACTTGATGATCGACTCGGCCCAAGTATTCAATATTACCATCAGGTAGCCACCTTGCTATATCCCCTGTTTTATATAGTTTCTCACCTCGTTCAAATGGATGATCAATAAATTTATCTGCTGTTAATTCTTTTCGATTGATGTATCCTCTAGCTAACCCTATGCCAGAGATACATATTTCACCTGGAACACCTATAGGTTGTATCCTATAAAATGAATCCAATATATAAATTTTAGTATTTAACAATGGTGAACCTATCGGTACGTTTTGTGTTGTAATTTCTTTATTACTCTCATATCGATAAGATGTACAACAAACTGTAGCCTCTGTAGGTCCGTATCCATTTAATATTTGGAGGTTCCCCCTAAATAGATGATCGTATTTTGCGAGTAATTCTGTTTTAATGGGTTCTACTCCCACAAGTAGCTTATTTAACACTATCTTCTGGTTATCTCTAACAAAATAATCATATACTTCATTTAATAAAGTAGGTGGAATATATGATAATGTAACCTGTTCTTCAAGAATAACTTGTACAAGTTTTGATACATCAAACTTCTCACCTTGATAAATAGTCATTCTTGCGCCATATATCAATGGGACAAATATCTCAAAAATAGTAACATCAAAAGAAATACTACTTGAGAATAGAACGTTATCAGTTATCCCTATATCTTGAGAGAAATCTTCATACATTGCACACAAAAAATTAGTCAAGGATCGATGTTCAATCATTACTCCTTTAGGTTGTCCTGTAGAACCTGATGTATAAATAACATACGCTAAGTTGTGAGGTTCTATCATCATTTGCATGTCTTCTCCTGGTTCTTCTTCAAAAGACATATCCATTAGATCTATTACATTACCTTGGAATTCTATCCCCTTTATAATAGAGTTTTGATGTACTAATACATGTGAACACCCACTGTCTGTCAGCATATATTCCACTCTTTGTTTTGGTAAGTCGGTATCAATTGGTAAATACGCCCCACCTGCTTTTAAGACACCTAATATACCTATAACCATCTCGATGGATCGTTCCATCATCACACCAACAATGGATTCTCTTTTAACTCCTTGGTCTAATAACCTTCTCGCCAACTGATTAGCTTTTATATTTAATTCATTATATGTAATTCCTTTTTCATTACATACAACGGCTATTTGATTAGGGTTCCGTTTTACTTGTTCTTCAAACATTTTATGCACTAATAAATGATTAGAATTTGAATTCTCTTTTTTGTTAAATTCATTCATAATACAATGTTCTTCTTCTATAGATAACATATTAATATTACGCAATCGTACTCTAGGGTTATTAGTTACTTCCTCAACTATATTTGTAAAATGTACCATTAACCTTTCTATTGTCTCCGCTTTAAATAACTTAGTACTATATTCTACTTTTAAATGAATGTTATTATCTATTTCCGTTGCTACTAATGACAAATCAAATTTTGAAACTGACTGCTTAAACGGATACGGTGTAAATTCTAATTCACCAATAGATATTGGATTCATATCCATGTTTTGAAAAACAAACATGGTATCAAATAATGGATTTCTACTTGTATCCCTATGCAAGTCTAAACCTTCTAATAGTTCTTCAAAAGGATAGTCTTGATTTTCATAAGCTTCTAATGTATTGAGTTTTAATCTACTCAAAAACTCAATAAACTCATCGTCATTTTCTAGATAATTTCTCATTACCAAAGTATTAATAAACATACCAATCATATGATTAGTATCAGAATGAGACCTTCCAGCAATAGGCGAACCTACAATAATGTCTTCTTGACCTGTGTATCTAGATAAAAGTATGTTATAAATGGCCAATAAAATCATATATGGCGTAGTACCAGTTTCAGTTGCTAGCTTATTTACTTTAAAAGTTAAATCTCTTCCCAAAGTAAAAGAACAAACATTACCTTTAAAGCTTTGTATAGTCGGTCTTTGAAAATCGGTTGGAAAATTTAAAACCGGGAGTTCTCCTTTTAAAGTTGTTAACCAATAATTCTTTTGTTCACTAATTAGATTCTTATAGTAAGGTCCATTTTGCCACATCACATAGTCTTTGTACTGCACTCTCAATTTTGGAAGCTCATTTCCTTTATACAATTCTACAAACTCTTTTATTAATATCCCCATTGATAAACCATCAGATATTATATGATGCATATCTACTACAAGGATATGTCTTTCTTCTGCTATCCTTAAAAGCAACACCCTTAATAATGGAGGTTTTGATAAATCAAATGGACTTATAAACTCATGTATTAAATAATCCGCATCTTTTTCATTTACATGAACGTATTCAATATTGAAATCTACATTAGGCTCAATTTTCTGCACTAATTCCCCATCTAAAATTTGAAAAGAAGTTCTTAATATTTCATGTCTCTCAATTAAAGATTGAAATATATTTTCAAACTTATCTTTACAAATATCCCCTGCTACTTTAAGTATTGTGGGCATATTATAAGTTGTATTTGTACCATCTTCGAATTGATCTACTATAAACATTCTCTTTTGTGACGTAGAAGCTAAATAATACTCTTGTTGTTTTACAGGTTCTATGGAAATATAATTACTTTTTTCCATTTCTAATATACATTTTGAAAAATCAACCAAAATAGGAAACTTAAATAGGGATTTAATAGATAATTGCACATTAAATTCTTTATTAACGATAGAAATTAGCCTAGTAGCCTTTAATGAATGACCACCTATCTCAAAAAAATTATCCCGTATTCCTACCCTTTGTATTCCTAATACATCTTTCCAAATCTCAACTAATTTTCTTTCTGTAGAATTTGTCGGCTCTAGATGACTAGATTTCAAATTATTTATAGGTTGAGGTAATTTTTTTCTATCTATTTTTCCGTTTTGTGTTAACGGTATGTTTTGAATGGATATGATTTGTTGAGGTATCATATAATATGGTAACTTGGTTGCTAAATATGCTCTTACCTCTGGAATAGGAATATCTTTTTCGGTAACTACATACGCACATAAATACTTTTCTCCACTTTCATCTTCTCGCTGTATTACTACGGCGGTTTTAATTGTCTCATATTTTAACAAACTTGCTTCTATCTCACCTAGTTCTATTCGATATCCCCTTATTTTCACTTGATGATCAACTCGTCCCAAGTATTCAATGTTACCATCAGGTAGCCATCTCGCTATATCTCCTGTTTTATATAATTTCTCACCATGTTCAAATGGATGATCAATAAATTTATCTGCTGTTAATTCTTTTCGATTGATGTATCCTCTAGCTAACCCTATGCCAGAAATACATATTTCTCCTGGAATACCTATAGGTTGTAGCCTGTGAAATGAATCCAATATATAAATTTTAGTATTTAACAATGGCGAACCTATTGGTACGTTTTGTGTTGTAATTTCTTTATCCCTCTCATATTGATAAGATGTACAACAAACTGTAGCCTCTGTAGGTCCGTATAAATTTAATATTTGGAGGTTCCCCCTAAATAGATGATCGTATTTTGCGAGTAATTCTGTTTTAATTGGTTCTACTCCCACGAAAAGTTTATTTAACGATATCTTCTGATTCGACCTTACAAAATAATCATATATTTCATTTAATAAGGTAGGTGGAATATATGCTAACGTGACCTGTTCCTCAAGAATGACTTGTACAAGTTTTGGTACATCAAACTTCTCACCTTGATAAATAGTCATTCTTGCTCCATATACCAATGGGACAAATATTTCAAATATAGTAACATCAAAAGAAATACTACTTGAGAATAGTACATTATCAGTTATCCCTATATCTTGAGAGAAGTCCTCATACATTGCACACAAAAAATTAGTTAAGGAACGATGTTCAATCATTACCCCTTTGGGCTGGCCTGTAGAACCTGATGTATAAATAACATATGCCAAATTTTGAGGTTCCATCGTTATCTGCAAATCTTCTAATTGTTCTTCTTCAAAAGGAATATCCATTAGATTTATTACACTACCTTGAAATGCTACTCCCTTTATAATAGAGTTTTGATATGTTAGTACATGTGAACACCCGCTGTCTGTCAGCATATATTCCACTCTTTGTTTTGGTAAATCGGTATCAATCGGTAAATACGCCCCACCCGCTTTTAAGATACCTAATATGCCTACAATCATCTCAATAGAGCGTTCCATCATCACACCAACAATGGATTCTCTTTTTACTCCCTGGTCTAATAACCTTCTCGCCAACTGATTAGCTTTTATATTTAATTGCTTATATGTAATTTCTTTTCCATTACATACAATCGCTATTTGATTAGGATTCTGTTTTACCTGCTCTTCAAATAATTGAGGAGCTGTTACAGTCTCACAAAGTAATGTTTTATGAACTTTAGTCGTATGATTGAAATCAAATAATATTTGATTCTTTTCTGTTTTAGGCATTACATCTAGATCCATTGCAGATTTATTTGGATCTTTCATTAATATATCTAAAATATTATATAAATGATTAACTATTCTACTAACTAATCCTTCACTATATAAAGTAGAATTGTAATCCACTTGAACCTTTAACTGTTCTTCATTTTTCATAAACCTAATAACCATATCAGAGTTTATTTTATCTGTACTCTCATAACAATGAATATCATCTAACATTACTATTGTATTTAATACGGGAAGATTATTACTCTCTCCATCTAGACTTAATAATTGAGTAAGTTTATTAAAAGGAAAATGACAATGTTCATTTGACTCTAAAATTGTTTCTTTAATTTTATATATTATTTCTTTGAAATTATCTTCTTGATTTATTTGAGTACGTAATAATAAAAAGTTGTTTTGAAAAACCGTCTCTTCTTGACCTTGCTTAAAAACTGGCATTCCAATTACTACATCATCCCTATTGGTATATCTACTTAAGAGATATTTCACGCCTGATAATAAAATAGTGTACAGTAACATATCAGAATTATTGCTAATTGCTACAGCTCTCTTCGCAATATCCGATGGGAATTGACAATAATAACTTTCTTTAGAAGCCTGAAAATTATTTAAAGACAGACAATCACAAGGAAATCTACTTAACTCAACATCACCTGATAACTTGTCTAACCAATATTCTTTTTCTTTTTTAAATTTTTCACTAGATAATAAAACCTGCTGGGTAAATTTATCAAGCATTTTTTCTTCCCACCATTCTCTATGATATTGATACTAAATACTACATATTTAGTGGTTATGTTCCCCATAGACCTATCCGTTTTATCATGAGGGGGCACAATCATACTCGTCATTGGGAGTTTTCTTCCTCAGTAATAAAACTCCCAATGACGACCAATTAGATTGCTACTTTAACGATAGAAGTTTCACATAAAGCATAGAAATGCACTTTTCTCTTACTCAGATACATCTCTTAATTTTTTTACTTCACAGATTTTACCCTATCTAGTATTTTCATAATTAACTCGCCCACGATGTCAGCTTGATGTAGTAAAAACATATGACCACCATTAACTGTTAGAAAATGAACCTCATTGCCCCATTCTACCCACTTCTTAGCCCCTTTTACTGTATAATTAGAGTCTGTTGTTCCACTAATAATATATAGGGGCGCTTTCAACAATGTTGTGTCATCATTTATATAATTCTCAATGGCACGAAAGTCAGATCGAATAACTGGAAGGATATAGTTTAAAAGCTCCTGATGTTGTAATACTTCATCCGGTAATCCTCCCAAAGACTTTATATAATCTATAAAGTCTTTATCATCTAAATGATTTGTTTTTCTTCTTATTTCCGGTGGATTCATAGCAGAGATAATAACATTTTTAGGATTTATGCCCTTACTTTCTAAAATTTGAGCCATACGGTGAACTATAATTCCTCCCATGCTATGGCCAAATAATGTAACCTCTCCCTCTAAAATTGGTTGCATCTCCATTAAATATAAATTAACAAGATCATCTATGTTATCAACTAGTGGAGAAAGATTAGGGCCATGGCCTGGAGGATCAAATGAAATAAGTTTTATATCTTTCGGTAAATAATTCTTTAAAGGTAAAAAAGAATTCGAATAGCCCCCAGCATAAGGAACACAAACCAAATATTTGTTACTATTCAATCCTGGCGATAAATCTTTCATTAATTTTCTCAAGTGACTTCTCCTTTATTAAATAAAATTTTCATCAAATAGTTGTTTAATCAAACAAATTATCAATTTCTTCATCACTAAGGTTTAAGGTTTCAAAATCTGATGAAGTAAATTCTTTTGTTTGCATTTGACAACAGGATTGGATATATGTCTGTAGTCGTTCTAGATAATCTGAAAATAAATTTTCTACAAAATTCTTTTGAAAATGACTTGTACTAAATGTCACATGAATTTCTAAGCTTTTATTCTTAACCATGGCCACAATATCCAATAATGCAGTAATATGATTATCTTTTGATTGTTCACTGCCACTTTGATAATCAACAATAGTAAACCATCCATCCCCGAGAGAATTATCTATCTCTCCTAAATAGTTAAAACGAATTATATTTTGAGATAAATCTTTGCAAGAAGGAAACTTCTCTTTAAGAATTCCATATCCAATTCCCTTATTAGGTCTTTTACGAACCTCTTCTTTAACACTCTTTATTTGATTAGCAATATTATGCGAAACTTTTAATACAATAGGAGACATCGTTGTAAACCACCCTACTGTACGTGAAATATCAAGATGCTCAAATAATTCCTCTCGACCATGACCTTCTAACTCAAATTTAATTTGATCTTGGTTTGTATATTTACCTAAATTTTCTGTCAACACAGCAAGTAACAACTCCATTGGTTGTGTATTGTAAGGCACATTTGCAGTAGTTAATAGTTTTCTTGTATCATCTGCATTCAATGTAAAGGTAAGAGTCGTACAACTATCAACAGTACTATTTTCTTTTTCTCTATTAATTTGAAAATTATTATCTAGCATGTTATCTATGGATTCCCAATAATCTAATTCAGCACGTACTAAATTAACTCCTCGACTATTTAAAGCTTCAGACCAATCTTGGAAAGAGTTAGTTTTTAATGGTAGCGATGGAACTTCTCCTAAATACAAGCTATTCAAACATCGATTTGCATCTTCAATTAAAATACGCCAGGACACAGCATCAACAATAAGGTGGTGTGCAGTTAATAATAACAACTGTTGATCATTTGAAAGCTGGAATAAGGCCCCTTTAAATAATGGTCCTACATTCAAATTTAAACTTCCTTTTAACTCTTCACCTTTTATATGAACCTGATTCAAAGCCATTTCAATTGGAATTTCAGACAAATCAAACATGGTAACCTTAGAATCAACAATGGACATATCTTCGTCATAATAGAAGTAATCCTGCTTATCCTCATACCTTAACCGTAACAAATCATGATGATGCATGATCGTATTTAACATCTTATTAACATATTCTTCTTTAACCGGCTTCTTCAAAGACAGTAATACCGATTGATTCCAATGATGCGGGTTCTTAAACTGTTGATCAAGGAACCAACGCATAATAGGAGTAGGCTCTACCTTTCCTGTTACCAATGTTTGTGAGACTGTAACATCTTTTTGTTTAACTAACATTGCTGCCAATTCACTTACAACTGGATAATTTAGTACATCTTTAACTCTAACTTTCCATCCCAGTTCTTGTAATCTAGCGCTCACTTGGATCGCTTTAATAGAATCTCCACCTAAATGATAAAAATTACTATGCAATTCGATTCTATCAGTCTGTAATATTTCCTTGAGAACTTCACTAACCATTCCAGTAACATCTTCATCTACTTCTTCTAAATGAGTATGATTAGAACCGTTATTTAACATCGGATCTGGCAACGCTTGACGATCTACCTTTCCATTGATAGTAAGCGGTAGCTGATCCATATAGATAAAAAATGAAGGAATCATATAACTTGGTAGCATATGCGAAATAAAACTGCGTATTTCTATATTTTGAACACTGTCTTTCAAAACAATGTAAGCAACTAGATGATTTGAATTATCCTCACCTTGCCAATTCACCACTACTACATCTTTAACAGACTTGTGTTGTAACAGTGCATTCTCAACCTCCCCTATTTCAATACGATATCCTTTAACTTTCACTTGAGAATCCATCCGTCCTTGATACTCAATTAATCCATTTGGCAACATGACAGCTAAGTCACCACTTCGATACATCTTCTCACTCGAAATAAATGGATTGGATAAAAAACGTTGCGCTGTTAAATCCGGACGATTTAAATAACCTTTAGCTACCCCATCACCCGATATATAAATTTCTCCTTTTACACCAATAGGAACCGGCTGAAGATTCTTATCCAATAAATATATTTGAACATTATCAGCTGGTGTACCAATTGGTACGGATGCTCTTCGATCTAGATCTGGATCATAACGATGAATCATACATCCAACCACAGTTTCAGTTGGTCCATATTCATTAATTATTTCAATTTTACCGCTAAAAAGATCATATATCTTTTCGGCTACTGAGGTTTTCAAATCCTCTCCACCCACAATCAATCTGCGAAGAGATGAAACTCTTGGGGGTGAATAGTTATTTAACAATGCTAAATGTGAAGGCGTAACTTTCAACACTGTTACTACATTTTCCTTGAGTATTTTTGACAAAATAAACTCATCTTCATTATCATGATATATTACTAACAATAAACCACTTATTAAAGGAGTGAATATTGAAGTTACTGTTAAATCAAAAGAAACGGATGAATATAATGCAAAAACATCATTTTCACTACTAATATAGTTCTTTTTAGCCCAGGAAATATAGTTAACCAATCCACATTGAGTGATTACAGTTCCTTTAGGATTCCCCGTGGTTCCAGAGGTATAAATTATATATATTGGATCATTTGGTGCATTTACTAGGTTTAGATTGGCATTATCTCCTTCATAAAGTTTCTGATCACATATATTAATTTTCTCACCTAAATATTCTAAATTACCCTCATTTGTATAGTCAGTTAAAAGTAATGTTGTGCCGCTATCATTCAAAATATAACGAATTCGGTCCTCTGGGTAGGAAGGATCTATAGGCAAATATGTACCTCCAGCCTTAATAACTCCCCAAATTGCAATTACTATCTCAAGTGAATGTTTAGCTAGTATACCCACGACTTGACCATTTTTGACTCCTTTTTCTCGTAACTTTCTTGCTAACTGATTAGATTTCTTATTTAATTCAAGATAAGTCATTGATCTATCAGCATGTTGAATTGCTATTTTTTCTGGTGTCTGTTTTACTTGTTCTTCAAATAATTCTTGAATAGTTTTTTCTTTCGGATACACAACAGCTGTATTGTTAAATTTCTCTAACATAAACTTTTGCTCATCATCCGATAACAAAGATAATTCTTTTATCGATTGATCTTCATTACGTAAAACTTGTTCTATTAAAGCTAAAAACCTTTCATGCATACAATTGATTTGATCTTCTTCAAAATCCGCGACTTTATAATCATATTGAATTTCTAAACCTTCATCTGCCCATTCCTTAATAACTAACTGCAATGAATAGGCTTGGTAACCACTGTAAAACTCCACGTTTTCTAAAGAAAATCCATCAATAGTATTTTTAAGTTTTGTATTATAGTAATTCACACTATATTGAAATAAACCATCGTATCCTTTACTAGTCAATTGCAAGTCTTTTACCAATAAGTTATAAGGATAACGCTGGTGAAATAGACATTGTTTTATTTCATGATTTACTCTTTTAATGAAAGATAGAACACTCTCATCTTCATCCACATTTAACCGTAACGGCATTGTGCTAGTAAACATACCTACTATTTTCTTTTCTAGTACACCGGAACGATTTAGTACAGGAGATCCAATGATTATGTCTGATTGATCATACATTTTATGAATATAAATAAGCATAAAGGTTGAAAATAATGTATTCATAGATATTCTATGTTTTTGTATAAAAGACTGTAGAGCAACCAATTTTTCTTTTTCAATTAAAAATATCTTTCGTTTCCCTTCTAGAGAATGAGATGTTTTTGATAAAAAGAAATCTGGCAGATTCATAAATTTCTCATTCCAATAATTCTTATTTTTTACGTATCGAGGGGATTCCAGATATTTCTCCTCTGCTTGTAAATAAGACAGATAAGTAGATTCAACCGTATCATTTATATGCTCATCATTCTTTAACTTAGAGTAAAAATCGATAATTTGACTCGTCATAAGTTGGATTGTCCAACCATCAGCTATAATATGATGAAACTTAACAAAATAGGAGCTTTCTACATCACTTATTTTCAAGAGCACGAATTCAAACAGAGGGCCTCCTTCAAGTGGAATTTGTTTTTGAAATTCATCCTGGGCCCATTTTCTAGCTTCTAAACTTGGATTATGATGATTAGAAAAATCAATTAAACGTATTGGTGTAGGTTCAAATGGTGATATATATTGGTGGGGTTCTCTATGTTGTTGAAAAATTCGTAGACGTAAACCATCATTTTTCTTAATGAATAATTGAATTGCTTTTTCTAAAATTGTAAAATTAATTTCCCCATTAATAAGAACCATCCCTCCGATGTTATACATAGATGTGTTTGGATAAATTTGTTCATTATACCAAACTCTTTTTTGTGGATGCGTAAGAGAATGCTTTACAATTGTTTGTTGCATATTTCCACTTCCCCTCTATCCACATCCGTTGGTGTTTCCGGAAATTGTATATTAATATAGTGAGGATAAGGATTGATATTCTCAAGATTATGTTCTAAAATTAATATTCCATTTTCGTTGCTAGTTTCCTTAAATCCAGCTAATCGGTACGTAACAAACATCATACGGTTACGGTCAGTCTGTCGAAACTCAGCCAAAAAGCGTTTACCTGCCTGTTTTGTCCTTTCCATTAGATATGTGAGGAGTATAGTACCAACGCCACGGGACATTACACGACAAGACATGAGAAGAAGTTTTAGGCAGTCGGCTTCCTCCGTCCTTTTTACAAGTGTTAAACCAATCTTCCCATAGGAGCCATATTTGTCTGATAACTCACAAACTAATAATAAATAATCTGGATGATTACGATAATAGTTTAATTCATCATAATCATAGGTAATACCAGTCGAATTTAATTGATTCGTACGTACTGTTAACTCCTCTGCACGCTGCAAATCTTCCTCACGAGCCTCACTAATCACAAAATTCATCCCAAGTGAAGCTAAAAATTCTTCTTTTGGGCCTTCATATTCTTCTTCATCCTTCGTTCTCTTAAGATTTTCTAAATACATCAGTCTTCGACGACGTGAATCTTCTGTAATTCTTTTTGGTTGTAGTCGTGGCAAGTCTAATAACGACTTATATTCATTTACATGTATACACAGAATATCATTATGAACACTCTGTACTTCTTCTAATTCAAAAGGTTGGTCATCAATGAACGCAAAAGTATCAATACCTATGTTTAAATTTTTTCTAATTTTCTCAATGGAACTAGATTTAGAGTTCCAATGAATCTCCGGATATAAAAAATACTCTTCTATTCCAAATTCCCGTAATTTAGCTATTGCATCTTCGTAGTTATTTTTACTAGCAACTGATTGCAGTATTCCACGTCGATCTAATTCACATATAATTTCATAAATTCCAGGTTTTAAAGTAACTGTACCACTCTCTAATAAAACACCATCCCAAATTGTACAATCTAAGTCCCAAACAACACATTTAATTTCCTTACTCATGATAATGCCTCCTTTGTTTTATTCATTTTCACAGTTCCCATCTCCATCACTATAAGCTTATCTGCCAAATGAAAATATTGATCGTCGTGAGTAATAGCAATAATACATTTACCCTTCGCTCGCATTTGAGGTAACAATTCTTCATAAAAGAAGCGTCTATAACCAGGATCTTGATCCGCTGCCCATTCATCAAATAAAAGTATAGGTCGATCTTCCAAATACGTAACCAGCAATGCCAACCTTTTCTTTTGTCCAGTTGATAGTTGCGTAGTAGTAAAGCGCCCATTCTCAATGCCAACCTTGTCACTCAGTTGGAGAAGTTCTAAATAATGATCGATTTCTGCTTTCATTCCTTCTGTATTAATTCCATATAGCCTATCAAAAACATGAAAATCACTCAGGATAGCTGAATAGTATTGATTCAATTCCTCTGGAGCTATTTCTTTTCCATTTAATAAAATGTTACCTTCATTAGGTTCATATAACCCAGTAATCAGTTTTGATAAAGTAGATTTTCCACTCCCATTACCACCAGCAATAAAGACTATTTCTCCAGAATTAAACTCCATGTCTATTGGACCAATACCAAAACCAGTAAAATCTCCATCTTTATTCTTATACTTATAACTTACATTTTGTAGCTGCAAACAAATTGGCACATCTAAGTACTCTTTTGTTGTCGCGATTTGCTCATTTGCCTTTATATGATCTACACTCTTCACCATTTGTTGAATACGTTGCCAAGAAATACGTACATTTACGAGCTGAGGGATACCGCCCAGTATTTCATTAACTGGACCTGTCATATACAGAAAAACGATTACATAGTTACTTATCGTCTCTTTCGGCATATTAACAAAAATTTCTGGAAATACGAAAACTACAATACCAATAACAAAAATGAATAATAGTTCTCCCAGAACAAACACATTTGCAAATTTAATATCTCCTATCGTTCGTTTAACACGATAGTTATTACAGCTTTCATTCATAACTTCTCGAAAATCGTTTCGTTTTCCAGTATGAAGCCTAAGCTCTTTGAAACCATGCCTTAGATCACCAATCAAACGAAAATATACATTCTGAATATCTCTTGTTTCATTCCAAACTTTATCTGCTTGTCGTCCGATCAAAGAATATACCCCTGCAGTAATAAAGATGATACACAAGGATAGTAAAAAGGCATACATATTCATTACACCAAGATAGAGAAAACAAAATAGTAACGTTAATAAACTTGTTCCAGCAGTAACTAATAGATTGAGAGAACGAGAGATAACTTCCGTATCGTTATTTAATGTCGCCTCTATTCGGCCCTTCTCAATCAACTCCAATTTGTAATAAGGAGTCTGTAACAACTTATCTGTTAATTCCATCCTTTTTTCATAAACTAGCTCGTTTGTATACGATACAATGCTAGTTCTAATAATACGTTGTGAAAAGACATACATAACGATTCCAAGTACAAAGTAAAACAACAAGCCATTTTCCAAATTATTTGATCTAACAAACGTTTCATTAATCACAAAAATGAGAAAGGCATTACCAAATCCTGATATTAATCCCAAAACAATTAAAGTCAAAAGCGACTTTCCCTTTTGTCTTGGAAAACAAAGATTTAAGAATGTATGGATAACATAGGCCAAACCCACCCCAGCAATTGCATATATTGCAAGTACAACAGTTGAAGGAGCCCAAACTTTTATAAATGCCCACGGAAGCCCTCCAAACAAGAGATTTGGTAGTTGATAAAGTGCATAAATCATTAGCCCATATATCGCAACTACTAATACCATATGTAACCATGTTTTTCCCGTTGGTAATATAAACTTTCTTTTTCTAAAAATAATCTCCCTGATTAAATGAAATAACATGACCAATAACGTTAGTAAACACAAAGATGAGATCACAAATAAGGCTGTTCCTATTTGATCCGTTTTCTTATATTCATCATAGAGTAACGGTTTAACTTCTTTATCTATCATCATATTTAAAAGACTGTTACCGATATAGTAAGTGTAATTACTATTCAGATTTGCTAATACTACGACCCCTATCTGTTCCTCATCACGGAAACCAATATACGATGAATAATTCGGGTTACTTCCACCATGTGAAATTTCCCCTCCACCACTTTGATAGACCTCCCATCCAGCTGCATATGAAGCTCCATTGCTATCTGGGGCAACCTTTCTATTCGCTTTATGAGAATCGTTAATCAATTCCTCCGGAAACATCCTAGGCTTTTCAACCCCAAGCTGTAATTTTAACCATCTTTCCATATCATTTATATTTGAAATAAAATATCCAGCCGGTGTATTCCCCCTATAATTAGGAGCGTCATAGGGTAATGATTGTAAGAAATTACGCTTGTAACCTTGGGCCATGTTATCTAATGGGGCCATCTCACGTCCAGCGTATGTACTCAATAAATCCAACTTTGATAGCACATGATCTTGAACATATCTTTCAAATGATTGATTAGTTGCCTTCTCGATTACTAAGCCTAATAGATCGTAGTTAACCGTAGAATATTCAAAACTGCTACCCGGCTCTCGGTTTAGTCCTATTGGCATAACATTCCTAATCGTTTTCTCAATAGAATCTTTGCCATTGGTTATAGGAATATATCCAATGGCCTTTTCCGGTATTCCACTAGTATGGTGTAATAAGTCATAAAGTGTAATTTCATAAGGTTTGCCTTTATACTCCATTTCAAACCATGAAACATATTTAGTTAAAGAATCACTAAGTTTAATTTTCCCTTCTTTTTCTAGCTGCAATACAGCTAATGCCGTAAAAGCTTTTGAAGTAGAACCTAGCTCGAAAAGCGTCTCATTCGTAACTTGACGTTTATTGTCTATATCGGCATAACCATAATTCTTCTTATAAATCGTTTCGTTTCCTTTTACAATTACTACTGAAAGTCCAGGAATACCCGCTTGAGATATTTGTTCTTCTATATGCTTCTGTATTTTCTTCTCATTAAACTGTACCGTTTCCTGCGCTTCCACCTGTCGATAAGGGAGTACTATTAAAGTCATTAAAATGATAAACTTCAACCATATGTTTAACTTCATATTTTTAGCCCTCTTTTAGTTAACTTGGATTAACTTTTCAATTTTCTTTTTAAATGGTTGCACAACATTTTGACCAATACGTTCAATTTCATGCTCACTAATCTGAGAAGTAATAAGAAAATAATTTGCCCCTATTTCCCAAAAATCAGTTAACGTCGAGATGACTTCCTCATAGCTACCAACTATAGAAATTGAATTAGATGGGTTAACTAAACTTAGACCTCCCCAAAGATGATCATCTATCCACATACTATCTTTTGTAATTAAATCTTTGTATCGGCGAAGTCCAACAGAATCTGCATTATCTAAAAATAGCTTAGTCATCCTCTTTAAGGCTGCTGGTGTTCTCTCAAGTAATTCATATGCTTCTTTATATGCTTCTTCCGAAGTCTCACGAGCAATGATGTCTACTAAAATAGCACCTGGAATTTTCTCGCGCCCATATTGCTTAGCGTAATTATTAACTGTTTGATAGTGTTCTCTAAGACTTTTGCGGTCTGTTGCATAAAGTATATAAGCATCACCATACTCTGCAGCTACTCTCATTGCCTCCTCGGAGGACCCCGCTACAAAGTAGCGGGCACTTCGAGAGAGATCTTCCTTTGGATAAATATCACTATTTTCTACTTGATAAAACTCACCTTTATAGCTAGTTACTCCTCGTCTTAATTGTTGTAACAGCTCAATATATTCTTTTGTCCTAGCATATCGAACATGGTGCGGTTCTGGTAATCCATCACGCGCAAGGACAAGCGAGGCACTTCCAGTTACAATGTTAATATCTGCACGATTACCAATTAAACTATTTAAAGTATTCAATGCTTTTGCTGTTACGGTAGGAAGCATCTGGTTTGTATTTTGCGCAACCAAAATCTTTACAAACTCCGTATTCATTCCAATCATAGACGCTGCTATCATTGGATCAACAGATGTTGGTGCAATGGAAACCAATACCGAGTCAAAGTTATTCTTCTCAGCTCTTTTAGCTTGATTAACATATTCCTCTAGAAGTTCTTTTGTTTGTGGTGTTGGAATAACAGGTAATCCCCAGCAAAACTCAACTTTTGACGGAACTACTTCTTTATTAATCATGTTGTTCCCCTCCCTTTACTACTTTCTACTTTTTAAAGCAGATAATGTATTTTTCATAACCGATTTCGCTTTCAATAACTCTTTTTTATTTGTTAAATTGTTATTTACTTCTTGATTACTTAAATATTTAGCAAGAGATTTAATTGACGTATGCTCATAAAGAACAACTATAGGTAAGTCTCGTTTAAAGGCCTCTTTTAATTTCACATTAATACGAACAAGATCTAAAGAACTCATTCCTAGATCGAAGAAATTATCGTAAATTCCTATTTCTTCGATTCCAAACATATCTTTTAATAATTCGTATAATTGTTGTTCAATTTCATTAGTTGGTGGTCTATACGTTGTGGAAACATCTGAACGATTCTGCTTTAATCTATTCTTACTTCCTTTTTCCAATAGTTCATTATAATAGTTGGCACCATTTAAAAGTTTCCAATGTAAATCTATTGGAGAAACCACGACTTGTTGTTGATTTCTATTGATGATACTACGGAATACTTTTAAACCCTCTTCTACAGTTACACCATCATGTAATACACTTTCCATATCCATATTAAATTGCTTTGCCCATATTTCAGCCGACTTAAGTGACATACCCACCTCTTGCCAATCTGGCCAATTAATAGCTACAGTGAACACTCCATCATGAGCCCGCTTATAAAACGCAAATGCATCTAAAAATTCATTCGCTGCATTATAACCACTCTGACCAAATTTCATATGATACGCCACATTACCAATTGATGAACATAATACGAAGAAATCAATTGGTTCATCTTTTAATAAAGCATCGAGTACTAGTGTACCTTTAATTTTCGGAGCTAAAATTTTATTATTAGATTCTTTTTCACGATTCATCATAATACCTAGATAATCAGCGACACCTGCTGCATGAATTACGCCATTAATAGAACCAAAACGAGATTTAGCTTTATCAATTGCCTGTTTCATATCATCTTGATTGGAAACATCAGAACTTAGGATCATGTATTCTGCACCTTGAGACTCCATTGTCAACAAATCAGAAATAACTCGGCTTACACGCTCGTCTTTATTTTCTAAGTACTGTTCCCATTGATTACGAGGTGGGAACTCTGAGCGGCCAATCAATATAAGTTTGACATTTGGTACTCTATTAGCTAAATCTTTTGCAATTTCAAATCCAATTCCACCAAGTCCACCAGTAATTAAATAAACGCCACCCTCTCGTAATCTATCAATTTCTACATCTTCTTCCTCAAAAGGACTTTGAATAATCGTTTGCGCCCATCGATGACGTCCTCGATAAGCTACAACTATATCAGTAGAATCCACAAAACTCTCCATTAAACCCGCTTCTTCAAACATTTGTTGAGAATCTGTATCCATATCAATGGTACGACATTTTATATTTTGAAACTCAAGATTGCATATTTTTGAAAAGCCTAGAATTGTAGCTTGCTCTGGCTTTAAGTTCAGCTCTGTACCTGTAACTTCAAACATACGGTCAGTAAAAATGTTTAACTGTAATGCTCCCTCATAATTAATTTTCCCAATTGCTTGTGCAATATAAAGTAATGAATAATATCCTTCATCCATTGATCGTTCAATTCTCTCTTGATCGAGAATAACCTCATTAACTGGATTAAAGCTCCAAGCATGTATAATCTTATTTGGTAATAAATCTTTTTGTTCTAATTCTGAAAATAGCATTTCATAATGCATTTTTTGAGATGGACATATCGTATATAAACCGTCGGATTTTTCAGAGAAAATACCACCTGTTTTAACTTCAATTACATCATGACCTTCTCTTTTTAATTTTTCTATCAGTCGATTGAATCGATTTAGATGATCATTGAAAATAAGCCATTTATATTTTTGTTCTTTCTTTATTTGTATAGATTTTAATGTTTTGCGTTCCCAAGAAGGCAAATAAAACCAGTCTTTAATATTAGCCTGTTTATTATGGCCTCTTGTTTCCTGAGTTAAACTCTGAGATTGAGTATTAAAAAATGGATCAGCTTTAAATCGTTTTTTCATGAAAGGATACGTTGGTAAATCTAATAACCTTTTATTCTCACTGTTATTAAAAGTATTCCAATTTATAGTTCCACCTTGCATCCATAACCGTCCCATTTGCTTGCATAAATGCTCGAAGTCATTTGATTTATCCAGAGGATGACGTAACATGTTTAAAGCCAATTGATCTTTACTTCTATTTAAATGTTTTAATACAAAAGTTGATAATGCATTACCTGGGCCAATCTCAAGGCAAATTACATTTTTCAAATGAAAAATTTCAGATAATCCCTTTGAAAATTGAACAGTACTTCGTAGATGCTGTGCCCAATAAGAAGGTGATGTGGCTTGATTTACTGTAATCATTTCACCTGTAACATTAGATATATAAGGTATTTTAGGACTTGATAATTTTATATTTCCTACAGCTTGCTCAAATGCATCTAGAACTTCATCCATCATTCGAGAATGGAAAGCATGCGAAGTAAATAGACGCGTTGTCTTTACTCCATGATTTAAAAGTAATTCCTCAATCTTATTGATTGAAAGTACAGTACCAGAAATTACTGAATGTTGAGAGGAATTTACAGCTGCTATATCTACATCATCTGTTATATTGGTTTTTAATTCTTCAACAGATAAATTTACACTTAGCATAGCGCCTTCTGGTACGCTATTCATTAACTTCCCTCTAATCATTACTAAATGTAATGCATCTTCATAAGACATTACTTCTGCTAAACAAGCTGCTACAAACTCACCAATACTATGGCCAAACATGACCCTTGGATAAACTCCCCAATTCATTAGAAGCTTGGCTAATGCATATTCAATAGTGAATAGTAGAGGTTGCGTCATTGAAGTTCTATTTAACTGTTCAGTTGCTTTATCCTCTGTCTCCTTTGTAGGATACAAAATATTTTTCATGTCTATTTCTAACCAATTTGAGAGTAAGGCTAAACCTTGATCAACGTGTTCACGAAATACAGGTTCATTTTCATATAAATCTCTACCCATATTGATATACTGTGATCCTTGACCTGAAAAAAGAAAGGCTAAAGGTCTACTCTCCATTGCGTTTGTTTTCTCTAGTCCCGTATCACCAAGTTTTTCTATGGCATCCTCTATTCCATTAGCAACTACAGCAGTTCTATATGGAAATTCACGACGACCTTTTTGTAATGTATAAGCTGTATCAGATAGTGATATCTCTGGATTCTCCTTCAAATGCAATAATAGATCGTTAGTAGCTTTATCTAAGGATTCCTCTGTTTTTGCTGAAACAGTTAATAAGTTCCAAGATTGTTTTTCAAAATTCTTAGCATTGTCAGGAACAGACTCTAACACTATATGTGCATTAGTTCCACCCATCCCAAACGAACTAACACCCGCTCTTCTTACCTCTTCTTTCCATGGGATAAGTTCCGTATTTACACGAAACGGATTTTTTCCAAAATCAATGCTAGGGTTTGGGTTATTATAATGAAGGCTCGGCGGAATTTTCTTGTTTTTCAAAGCTAAGACCGTCTTTATAAATCCTCCAACCCCTGCTGCAGCATCTAAATGTCCAATGTTCGTCTTCACTGATCCAATTAAAACTCTACCTGGTTCTTGCTTACCAAAAGCTAACTTCAATGCTTCTACTTCTATAGGATCACCTAGTTGCGTACCAGTACCATGAGTTTCTATATATGAGATTTCTTCAGGCTTAACGCCAGCTATTTCATGAGCCGATTTTATAACAGCAGCTTGTCCATCAACCCCTGGCGCTGTAAATCCAGCCTTATTGGACCCATCATTGTTTACTGCAGCCCCCTTAATAACTCCATGTATTAAATTCCCATCTCGAAGAGCGTCCTCTAACCTTTTCAGTACTACAATACCAGCACCATTTCCACCCACTGTTCCTTGAGCATCCTTATCAAAAGCTCGACAATGACCATCTGGTGAGAAAATCATACCATCTTCATATAAATATCCTGTTTTTGTTGGATAAGTTATACTTACTCCCCCTGCCAAGGCTATGTCGCATCGTCCATCGATAAGATCTGCCCATGCGTTTTGAATAGCAACTAAGGAGGTAGAACAAGCTGTTTGTACTGTAATCGCTGGTCCTTTTAGATTTAATTTATAAGCCAATCGAGTAGCAAAGAAATCTTTTTCGTTTAACAACATTGCTTGGAAATCTTCTAATGTATTAGAAGATTCACTAGCAATAGAACGAAGCCAGTGGAAATTTGGTGATCCTCCAACATAAACTCCTGTATTCATATGAGAAGAATTAACCTCACCTGCTTGTTCTAGTGCTTCCCATGCGCATTCATGAAGTATTCGCAGTTGTGGATCCATCATTTCAGCTTCTTTTAGACTGTAATCAAAAAATTCATTATCAAATGCATCTACATCTTCTAAATACCCTTTAGATTTTATATAATTAGGTTTTTGAATCACTTCTTTTGGTATGCCCATCTCACTAAGTTCTTCATCTGTAAATGTACGAATGGATTCTATCCCTTGTTCTAAATTTGACCAGAATTGCTTAAGATTAGAAGCGCCTGGCATACGAACCGCCATACCAACCACTGCTACATCATTTTTATTCATAGATAAAAGATTTTCTTTCTTAACTTCTTCAGGTTGGTGTTCCATAGCATTATCATTTCTAAAGTAGGAAGCTTGATCATGAACCGTTGGGTATCGGAATAACATAGGCATTGTAAGTTCTTTTTCAAACTTGCTTCGTAAACGAGAGAACAATCGAACCATTTTTAAGGAGTTCCCTCCAACATCAAAGAAATTATCATACAACCCTACTTTTTCTACCCCCAAAACTTCCTTCCAAACATCAGCTACCGTTGTTTCAAGCTCATCTAGTAAATCATTTGGTTGTACTAACTTAGTAGGCTTAGGTAAAGCACGACGATTAACTTTTCCATTCGTAGTTAATGGCATTTCACTTAAAAGTACAAAATACATAGGTATCATATACGAAGGTATTTTGTCAGTAAGATAATAACGTAATTCATTTTGAGATATATCTTGATCAGTTAGTATATAAGCACACAGTTCTTGTTCCTCTCCAAAAGCAATAGATAAAACTACCGCTTCCTTCACATCCGCATGCTGTTGTAAATGATGTTCTATTTCTCCTGTTTCAATTCGATAACCACGTATCTTCACTTGATGATCACTACGACCTATATACTCCATTTCGCCATTTTCAAGAATACGGACTAAATCTCCTGATCTATATAATCTTTCACTTGGATTATAAGGATTCTGTATAAAACGTTCACTGTTTAGTTCAGGACGATTTAGATATCCCCGCGCAACTCCATATCCTCCAACATAAAGTTCCCCTTGCATTCCCTTAGGTGTAGGATTCATATGTTTGTCAAATACATAGCAGGAATACGTAGGAAGAGGCACGCCTATAGCACTAAGATTACTGTGCATTTCTTTTTCTCCAATTTCCTTATAAGTAACATGTACTGTCGTCTCAGTTATTCCATACATATTTACTATGACCGTATTAGGTGAACGCTTAAACCAACTTTGCAGTAAACCTGGCTTCAGCATTTCCCCTCCAAATGTTAGTAACCTGATTTTAAAAGCAAGTTTAGGCATCTCTTCAACTACTTGTTGAAAAACATAGAATGCAGATGGAGTTTGATTCAATACCGTTACTCCCTCATCTGCAATCAACTGAGCAAGTTTATACGTATCACGGATTGTTTCTTTTGTTGCCAGGACAAGACGTCCACCATAAGTAAGTGATCCAAATATCTCCCAAACTGACATATCAAAACAGAAAGAATGAAATAGTAACCACACATCGTTACTGGAGAATTTAAAACTATTTGGTTGATGCATGACAAGTTGTATTACATTACTATGTTCAATCATAACCCCTTTAGGACGTCCTGTTGTTCCAGAAGTATAAATGACATATGCTAAATTATTTGGGGCAACATCTACTCTCTCGAAATCTTGCATCGGTGTCTTATTAAGTTCTTCAATAAAAAGTATTGTGCTATCAAATTTAACTTTATCCTCAAATAAATTTGAGGTTATTATTACATTTGAACCACTATCTTGAAGAATAAAATCAATGCGTTCCTGCGGATAATCAGGATCAATTGGAACATAAGCCCCACCTGCTTTTAAAATACCAAGTAGAGAGATAATCATATTAAATGAGTAATCCAACATTACAGCTACTGGTGAATCTAAAGTTACACCTTCTTTTAGAAGAGCAAATGCCACTTTATCCGCACGCTCATTCAATTCTCCATAAGTCATTTCACTATTCTCAAATGTAAGTGCCACTCTCTGAGGATGCTTTTCAGCTTGCATCTCAATTAATTGATGAAGTGTTGTGTGTGGGAATGTAGCACTTTGATTTTGACCACCTTGAAGCAAAAACTTTTCTTCTGCCTCATCTAACATCTTAAGAGTTTGTATTGGTTGTCCTTCATCTAAAAGCATTGAATCTAATAGTTGTATAAAATGGTTAGTTATACTGGTAATAATGGATTCATCAAATATATCTTCAGGCCACATCATTGCAAGTTTAATAGAATCGAAACACTCTATTGAGACGGTTAAATCATAGTTGGTCATTTCATTTACTTCATAACCTGAAATTCTTACACTTTCATCAATTTCTTTCAGCTGTTCTATATCAAGAGGATAATTCTCAACTACCATAATAGTGTCAAATGACACGTTTAAATCAACAATTGGAGTCGTTTCATATTCAGTTCTTCTTTGGACATCACTTTGAATTCTTTGTAAAAGATCTGAAACAGTCATTCTCCCATCAGCACTTACACGAAGTGGTGGTGTATTTATAAATAAACCTACCATTTCACTCAGACCGTGCATTGGAATTGAACGCCCGGATACTGTTGTACCGAATATTACGTCCTCTGAATTTTTGTACCTTTGTAATAATAGACCCCAGGCTGTATAGAATAATGTAGCCAATGTTACACCTTGATTACTTGCAAAACTTCGAAATCTATCACTTTGCTCTTTATCTATCTCTTTTACATATGTTTTTGCTTTTTTTAGTTGATTAGAATTTTTATTGGATAAATTTATTTGTTCAGTTAATTCATTTAAATATTGTTCCCAAAAAAGCTTTTGTTTTAATTTATCTTGTTTTTGTTGCCATAGTATATATTCTTTAAATTTCTTTTTATTTATAGATGATGGTACATCTCCCTTTATTAACTCTCGATATACCTTAATAAACTCTTGTAAAATAATACTATTACTCCAACCATCAAACAAAATGTGATGATGACGTAAAACCATTTCATATTCGCCTTCGTTCAAATGGCACAGTTCGATAGAAAAGGGAACTGTTTGTAAATCAAAGCTTTCTGTATCATTAGATACTTTGCCATCACTATAAATAATGTTCGGAGTATGCTCTTTTAGTATAAGTTGTACAGGTTGTTTAACTTTTTCCCATCGAAAAATTGTACGCAGCATTTCATTTTCCCGCGTTACATAATTCCACGCCTCTTCAAATTTTGGAATATTAATTTTTCCAGTTAAGCAAAGTCGAAGTTCTTCATGATATAGCTTTCCTTCGGGTTCTTTCAAATAATGATAAAGAATACCTTCCTGCACTGGTGTAAGGGCGATTACATCTTCAATATCTTCTTTATGAATCTTTACTGCTTTCCTCATTAACAGAACCTCCTACAAGTGTGGTATGGTGTGAATATTTATCGGAACCTAATAAGGCAAGTGCTTTTCTATCTATCTTTCCGCTATCCGTTAATGGCATTTCATTTACACGTACAAAACTGTTAGGTATCATATAATCTGGTAAAAATAAGCGTAGATATTTTTTTAACCTCTCTAACTCAATATCATTTTCTGACTCATAGAAAGCTATTAACTTAACTACCATCTCAGATTCTTGTCTTACAATTACCGCACATTGTAAAACTCCTTCACAAGACATTAAACACGATTCTATTTCCCCTAACTCAATACGAAGGCCATTAACTTTAACTTGAAAATCAATTCTTCCATGAAACTCAATATTCCCATCCGATCTTATTAAAGCTAAGTCACCGGTTTTATATATACGGGTATCAAGGGAATATTGTACAAACTTTTCTGCCGTTAATTGCGGCCTATTTACATATCCACGTGCTAATCCTATACCTGAGATACATAATTCTCCTATATGGCCTTCCGGAAGTTTATTACCATGTTTATCAACAACAAACATCTCAATATTCCTAATTGGTCGCCCTATTGGAACGCTCCCTTCTGTAATCTCATGTGTCGGACAATCATAAGCAGTCACATCAATGGTTGCTTCAGTAGGTCCGTACAGATTAGTAAGAAGTGTACCATTAGAGAAATTTAGCAACTTGTTAAAACGGTTTACATGTTGAGACAGTAGTGCCTCACCACTAACAAATACTTGTTTCAACGATTTTATTCGGTTAGTTTCACCTGTCACATCAAGATAGTGTAAAAATGCACTTAACATAGATGGTACAAAATGCATAATTGTCACGTCATTACTTTCAGTTGTCTCAATAATAGCCTGTGGAAACTTCTCCATCCCCGGCGCAAGAATACATACTTTAGCTCCAACTATGGCCCACCAGAACATCTCCCATACGGATACATCAAATGTATAAGGGGTCTTTTGTAATATAGTATCCTTTGAACTAATTGGATAAGCCTCTTGCATCCACTCAATTCGATTTATTAAGGCCGAATGCTCAATCATAACACCCTTAGGTTTCCCGGTTGAACCGGAAGTGTATATTACGTACACAAGATCAGAGGGTTTGTTAATACACTCTAGATTTTCACCCTTTCCTTCGTAGGAAATCGAATCTAAAGCCAACATATCAGCTTTCAAACTATCTTGAAAACGATGTAGGATTTGCTTTTGCGTAAGTATTAATTTAGCACCGCTATCTTCTATAATGAATTGTAATCGTGATGGTGGATGATTCGGGGAAAGCGGAAGATATGCTCCGCCCGCTTTCAATATCCCGAAAATTCCGACAACCATTTCGATAGATCGCTCTACCATAATACCTACAACTGTATCTGGACCAACTCCATCTTCACGTAAAAGACGAGCTAATTGGTTACTTTTTTCATTTAATTCCTTATAGGTTAATGTTTCTTTTTTAAAGATAACAGCAACCTCATCTGGCGTACGGACTACTTGTTCTTCAAACAGCTTTTGTATACATGTACTCATCCGGGTTGTATCACTCCTTTAGTTACAGGTATTTTTTCAATGGCACGTTTCGCTTTTTTAGCAAATCCCTTACCAAGTAATAGCTGATGAATCTGATTACTCCCCTCAACGATCTCCATTGTTTTAGAATCTCTAAAGCACCTTGATATTGAATAATTATCATTACAACCAAGTGCTCCCATAATCTGTACAGCATTCGTTGAATGCCTTGTACCTGAGCGCGATGCAAAATATTTTGCAATCATAATCTTTTCAGTAGCATCAGCTCGATGTTCATTTTTGGCCTTACAAGCTTCTAAACTAAGGAGTATAGAAGCTTCTAAATCTACTCCCATATCCGTAACCATATGTGAAATCATGCCATGATCAATTAGAGAGTTACCAAATGCGCTTCTATGTAATACATGATTCCCACAGATTTCTAAACAAGTACGTAATACACCAAGAGCAGCAAAGGCAATTGAAATACGCCCAAATTCTAAAGCATACGGTGCAAGGTAAGTAAAAGCAAACCCTGGTCTACCAATGATATTTTCTAAAGGTATTTCTACATTATTGAATTCAATTTCTGCCAAATATGCAGCTTTAAATCCAAGCATGTCTCTTATATGAGTAACATTGACACCCATACTATCTTTTGGTACTAAACAGGCAATTGGTTGTTCACCATTAAGCTTTCCAAATACAAAAAACACATCAGCAGCTGCACCAAAAGTGATCCACTTTTTCACTCCGTTAAGTATTAATTTATCCCCGTGTTGATCGAAGTTCGTTTTAATCATATTTAAATCTGATCCTGCTCCAGGTTCAGTAAGAGCTAATGCAGCTATTTGATTACCAGATGCAAGTAATGGTAACCACTGATTTTTTTGATTTTCTGTTCCCCATTTTAAAATCGTTTCTGTTACCATCGTATGGACATTAAATAATCCCGAAAGAGAGACACTACCTCTTGCTATTGCTTCAGTAAATAACCCATACGTTACATAATCCCATTCTAATCCACCATACTCTGCTGGAAGTGTTCCACCTAAATAACCATTTTTAGCACAAGTCTTTATTATGTCTGATGGAATGCCCTGTTCAATCTCCCACCTATTAGCGTGAGGTTCTATATTTTCACAAACAAAATCCAAAAAATTCTGATACATTTTATATTGAGATGGCTCTAAGTATTGTTTCATGTCCATTACCGAACCATTTGCTTATTTCTTATAAAATTACCAATAGAATTTACAGACTTATAGTTATCCATATCTAAATCATCCATAGTTACCTTTATGGCAAATTCTTTTTCAAGAAAAGTCATCAATTGGATTGCAAATAAAGAATTAACTAGTCCTTCTTCAAAAATCTCAGTATCATCATTAAATTCAATACCTACATGATCTTGAATATACATATGAATAATTTGTTCTAAATTTTTATCTTGCATTTTATACACCCCTATTTGTAATTTTTAATTTTAATAAGCGTAAAAACCTTTACCACTCTTTCTACCACATTCACCTGCATCTACCATCTTTTTAAGTAATGGGCAACATCTAAACTTTGGATCTTGATATTCCTCATAAAGTACATTTAATGAATGTAATACTGTATCTAACCCAATTAAATCTGCTGTTTCTAATGGACCCATTGTGTGTCCGAAGCATTTTTTAAATATATCGTCTACCTGTTTAGGTGTTGCTACACCATCCATTACAACCCAAGCTGATTCATTCATGAATAAGTGGGAGATACGGTTAGAAACAAAACCAGTCTGATCATTAACAACAATTGCATCTTTATCTAATTGTTTGAGGAAAGATTGAGCTTTCTCGACCGTTTCATCTGAAGTTAAATGCCCTCTAATAACTTCTATAGATGGTTTCATATATACCGGATTCATAAAATGCATTCCTATTATTTTATCTGGACGCTTTGTTACTCCTCCTACTTTTGTTATTGAGATACAAGACGTATTGACTCCAAAAATTGTATCCTTTTTACATATCTCATCTAATCTTCTATAGATCGGCTCTTTAATTTGCCAGTTTTCTGGAACATTCTCTACTATATAATCACATTCAGCCACTTCATCAAGATTAGTCGAGCTACTTATTAACGAAAGTACTTCTTCCTTATGCATTCTAGGAAATGCTTTATTAATCAGGGGAGCAAAGCGAACTGTCTCTAATATTTTCTCTTCCGCTTTTTCTAACTGCTCTTCTGTAACATCAATTAATACCGTTTCTAGACCATGCAGCACTAAATCTACTGCCATGCCGATCCCCATTGTTCCAGCACCTACAATACCAATTTTCTTGAACATTTATCCATCATCGCTCCCTTAATATATTTGTAATTTATATCTAAAAACTTTTACATTGAAGAACTCTTTGCAGGTAACGTTTTTGTTCTCTCTCTTTAATCTGTTTTTCAGTAAGTGCTGTTTTCATCATTTGGATTGCTTCTTCTACATCACTTTTCTCCACTGAATACCCCGAATTAATTTTTTCTTCGAATTGACTCTGGACCTTTTGAAATGGGCGTACTACCTTTTTCTGATACTCACTTAAATCTGTATTATAATTTTTTGTACTTACAACTACAGTTAAACACCCTGATATTACTTCTTCATAATCAGATTCTTGTAATGTAAAAGAATTTTTTGTATTTAGGATATCTTTCTCCCTTTCATAATTACATGTCGATATAGCAGGGTTAATAGCTTGCAGAAGATACTTCAAGACTTCCTTTGGTCCCATTTCAATAGCTTTCATCGACCCTTGATTCATTAGATAGTGAATCATGTCCAACCATTTCACAGGCTTTATTAATTGTAAGTAAAGGTTTTCTCTAATATTTTCTACACCTTTATACATTGAACTATCATGATTCGCTATGACAGGTACTAATGGCTGTTTCATATCTATATTTTCTAGTACACTCTTATATTTTTCAGCAGCAGGTTGCATCATAGGAGAATGAAATGGCCCACTTAATTTAAGGGGGATTGCAATTCCCCCATGCTCTACTACCATTTCACAAGCTAACTGAACCGCAGAGTTTGTACCAGAAATTGATGTTTTATTTGGAGTGTCATAAGCCGATATATATACTTCCTGTCCCTTGGTTAACAATTCTGAACAAATACCTTCAACAATTTCTGGAGCAAGATTGTTAACCCATGCCATAGTTCCATCTATAGTCAATGCATAGCTACTCAAAATCGTACTACGTTCTTGTACTAATTTTAAGGTATCTGAAAATGCAATTGCTCCAGAAGCACATAGAGCTGTATATTCTCCCAAAGAATATCCAATCATTGCCTCTGGTTTATTGCCTATTTCTTGTTCAAAAACTCGAAAAGCTGCCATGCTAGTTGTTACTAAAGCAGTCTGTGAATTTTGTAACTTTTCAAGGTCAGCTTTGTATATCTTCTCCATACAAAGGGAAGCCATGTCTATTTTTAGAGTGTCACTTGCTTCTTCAAATATCTCACGTGCTACAGGGAAGTTTTCATAAAGGTACTTACCCATTCCAGAATAATGGGATCCTACGCCAGGAAACATAAATACAATATTCATCTTTTTATCTCCCTTATTTTCATCTTAAGCTATCTTCAACTCTATCTAATAAAGCTCGTCCCTTTTCAGTTTTTCTTAAATTCACTAAATCAACTACATAGCGAATATCTGATACATCATTCCATCCTAGATCTAGTGCAAGATTCATATGTTTTAACGAAAGATCGATTCTATCAATTAATGAATAACCACATGAAAGTAAAAAGTGATGCCATGCATTTAAATCTCCTATAGTACGAGCTTTTTGTACAAACTCACTAGCTTTATTAAAATTTGAATAGTATCTTAATTGATGGTACGCGGTAAAAATGAAATTATCTAATTCGTTATAAGGAAACACATAAGCTGTATAGGTTTGAAGATTTGTGAATCCAACTTTTCCCGCTAGTTTAATAGATGGAATACGAAAATCCTCCGTCTTCCAATGTGGTGTTCTTCCTTGTTTTAAACAGTCATCCAAAAATGCTCTTGCAGCCAACCAAGCATACCCTTTACCTCGCTGGAATAAATCATAAGTATTAATTCCAATTTCCACATCAGTATCTGTTGCAAAAACCGATAAGCAACTAGTTACAACTTGTTCATGTACCATTACTACATAACCAAATCCATTTTGGATGAAATCCTGAGTTGACTCCCAAAAATCAACAATATCATCCCGTACCATTGCGAACTTTTTATCTGATAGCATGTCGATTGTAATACGTTCCACCGTTACCTCTTCAGGTATATTAGGTTTAGATAACTTATTATAAGACTCCGGATCAAAAGTAAATGTTACTCGAGTGTAAGGTTTAGGAATAAACATTTGCAATTGTTCCTCGACAACCTGTTTCCATTTTGATTCGGGTAATAATTCAACCTGAAAAAAGTCATCCCCTATCTGCTCAGCCTCAGGTGCAATTACTTCTTTAATAAAAGTTGGCAGACTTGAAACAAAATTATTTGTAGGATCACCTAGTAAATAAAAAATTTCTTGTTCTGCCCATACAAGTGCACATCTAGGGTTATTAGGATTATCCACATAAATATGTCCCTTATTGTAACCATGAGCTATACCGTTAAGTATTGGATGGTTCTTATAATCAACGAGAAGTGGAGCTATTTGTTTGAATTCATCCTTTTCTTTTACCAATTCATAAATCATATTCTTAAAAGTCCTCCCTTTTGAGAACAAGTGTGAAGTGCATGCTGCGCAATAATTGGCTGAAGTACCTGCGAGGTACCTTCAATAATTTCTAAAACCTTTGCTTCCCTAAATAAACGCTCAACAGGATATTCTCTTGAAAATCCGTTTCCACCAAACACTTGGACAGCGTCTGTGGCTACCTTCATAGCCATCTTTGAGGCAAAATATTTTGCAATGGTTGTTTCAATTACAGCATCAGTATGTCTATCCTGACGCTTTTTCCCAGCCTCTTGGCATAACGAACGAGCTGCTTTTATATTTACACTTGCTTCTGCTAAAATTGTTTGAATTGCTTCATATTCACATATATATTTATTTCCTTGTTTTCTTCTTCTTGAATAAGCTACCATTGCTTCTAGTGCTTCTTGAGCAATGGCTACTCCCGCCCAGGCAATACTATATCTACCATGATCAAGAGCTGTGTTAACTACATAACTCCATCCACCCCCAATTGGTCCTAACAAATTTTCAGCTGGTACCTTTACATCTTGCAAATGAATCTCAGCTATATGAGAGGAATTACTTGCTAACAGTTTACTCATTTTATTTGTAGAAACACCCGTCATTGACCGTTCAACAATAAAGGCACTAACTTTTCCTTCACTGGACGCAAAAACCAAAAAACAATCTGCAATGTCTGCAAAAGAAATCCATTTTTTGTGCCCATTAAGAATAAAATGATCATCAACTTGTTTATAGGAAGTTCCAACGGCTTTTGCATCAGAACCAACCTCTGGCTCAGTTAAGGCAAATGAAAATAATAGGTTCCCCGTTGCCATCTCAGGTAACCATTTTCTCTTTTGCTCTTCAGTCCCCCACCTTTTAATTGACTCCCCTACTAAAGATACATGAACTGTAAGTAATTCACGAACCGAATTGCAAGCTTTACCAATGATTTCAGTAAGACGACCATAATCTAAAGAATCGAGAGAAAGTCCACCATATTCTGTTGGTATCGTTGCACCCAATACACCATAACTTGAGAGTTCTTGTATTACATCATAGGGAAGCTCTTCAGCACTTTCAAACTCACTTGCTCGAGGCCGAAGCTTCTTTTCCGCAAACTCATCAACTACTCCCAGAATCTCTTCTGCATTATTCATACTGTGAAATTCCCATTCTTCTTTTTGTTAATTAGATCAACCATATTATTAATAGTAGAAAAGTTAATAATATCAAGTTCATCATTATCTACTACTATATCAAACTCCGTTTCTATGAAATTTAACATTTGCATAGCAAAGAGCGAATTTACATAACCTTTTTCAAATATGTTGTCATCATTAGCAACAATAGTTTCCTCTGCATTAAAAATAATAAGATTTTTTTTAATGTATTGACGTATTTTTTCATGATTATCCATGTAATTACTCCTTCTGAGACCTGGGAAATTAATTAACCTATATCCCAATTAAAATCAGTCTCTATTTTTATTTTTTCTTTCTCCTGAGTCGCAGATAAAACAAGTTCTTTTTCCTCACTTGTTAACATTTGAATATCTTTTAGACTAACATTAGGATGAGTTGTTATTTCTTCTAATAGAAGGTTAAATCGCCGTCCAAATTCTACTATTGTTGATTTATCAAATAAAGATGTAGCATATTCAAAAGTGAATTCATATATATCTTTATTTTCTTCAGCAATAAGAGTTAAATCAAACTTACTTGTTAGTGTATCTGTGTTTGTTTCCGTGCTAATTTCTAATCCATCCACAACTGTATGTTTTTCATCCGAATTTTGTAATACAAACATGACATCAAATAAAGCACTTCGGCTTAAGTCTCTAGAAAGATCTAATTTTTCCACTAACTGATCAAATGGATACACCTGATGTTCGAAAGCTTCTAACGTATCGTTTTTCACTTTTTTCAAGTGATTAATAAAAGATTGATCTGGATTTATTTGATAACGTAATGCAATTGTATTTACAAACAACCCCATAAGAGGTAACAGATCAGCATGCGGCCTACCTGCAACTGGTGATCCTATAATGACATCCTTTTGTTCCCCATGCTTGTACAGAAAAATAGTGAAGGTAGCCATAAGTAACATAAAAGGTGTCGTATCAGTTTCTAGTGCTATTTTTTTTATTTTCCGAGTAATTTCCTTGTTTACTTGGAAATTATATTGTTCACCCTCAAAACTCTTTACAGGTGGCCGACCTCGATCATATGGTAATTCAAGAACTGGTATATCCCCTGAGAATAATTCTTCCCAGTATTTCTCATGGATCTCAAATTCTTTAGAAGATAATAATTTTTGTTCCCACACAGCATAATCTTTATATTGCAAACGATTTTCCGGCAATGTTTCCCCAGCATATAGGGCCTTAAATTCATGCATAAAGATACTTAAAGACACGCCATCTGTTATGATGTGATGAAGGTCAATTACAAGTAAATAACTATTATCTTTTAGCTCCTTTAGTCCAGCCCGCATTAACGGAACCTTAGAAAGATTAAATGGTTGCAACCATTCTTTATACTCTCCCTTTATCATTTCTAGCTCAAAAGTTACCTGTTCTAATACTCTCTGTACTAATTGATCTCCCTGCCACTCAAACTGTGTTCTTAGTATTTCATGGCGTTTAATAAGCTTTTCAAAGACTAATTCTATCCTTTTCCGGTCCACCGTTCCTTTAAGAATAAAACAACTTGGTACATTGTATGTCATTTGTACCCCATCCATCTCTTGTAATAACATCATTCTTTTTTGAGTCGATGAAACCGGGTATACCTCAGATTCCGGTACTATTTCTATCTCTTGCAACCTATTTTCTTTTGAATTTTTAATAAAATGACTTAAAGTTCTTATTGTTGGATACTCAAAAAGATTTGCTAATGATAATTGCACATTAAATTCTTTCCATATTTTAGCGTTGATTACAGTAGCATGAAGGGAATGACCACCAAGTGCAAAAAAATTATCTTCCACACCAATACAAGGATTACCTATAACTTCTTTCCATATTTCAACTAGCTTTCTTTCCATATTATCGAGCGGTTTTACATAATTAGTAGTCTCTTCTATCGATGGAGAAGAATCTATGATTACATTCTTTGTATTACCTTCTATAACAGAAATAAGAAATGTCATTATTTGTTCAGCTAAATTTTGCTCGTATTCTGCAGCATGGTGAATTTTATCTGAAATATTTACTATTCCTTCTTTAGTTACTGATTTTGTTAAGTGCATTTTTATCAATGATCCACGAATTACTCCCCAATTGGCAGCTGCTGCCTTCATAGATTCAGCGATAGTTTGGAATTCCGAGTGATAATGCTCACCAAGAAACGAAAGCATTTTTGAAAACTTTACTCGGCCATCTACAACTTGACCCAAATGTGAGAATAACGGAACATCATTAAAGTCTAAATATCCATCGGTCTCTTTATTCAAATCAAACTTACTTATTAGTTGCGTAGCAAAAAGGTGCATTTGTGAAAAAATATGTTTTTCATCTTTTATATGTTTTATCCAATTTGACAAATCGGTTGTAATCGATTGTATGTCTGTGATCTCATCTTCAGTAACTTTTAAAGTACTTACTTTTTGATAACCCTTATGAAAAAGTTCTGTTGAAAGTTGTGCATTTTTAACCATAAAATATGGATCGGTAATAATTAAACAGTCTTCTTCGGGCTCATATCCTACAATAACAAATGAATGAACAATATGATTTTTTAGATAATTCTCATCCCAAGGAAGCCAGTACGCATTCATGGTTACCACCACAGGAAATCCCGAGTATAATTGTTCTAATATAATTTCAAATCCTTCATCGGATGAATCTGTATCAAATATAGTACTTTTTATACCATGATATTTTTCTAAATCACTTACAAAATAACCAGACTCTGTATATAAACCATCCCCTAAATTTCCCTTATCCACAGGAGAAAAACCAAAACCCCATAATCTAGCGTACATTAAATAATGTTTACGCTTAAACCAATTAGCTAACGTAGCAATTACATCATCAATACAATTCTGTTCAGAACTCTTACAAGGCTCAACATCATATAAGATTGAAGAAGTATAATTTCCCATTTACTCACCTCTATATTTTTACCAACAGGAAAAACTATTGTAATTTGGTTATTTCTCTATACTAAGTTGACAGAGATATGTATATCTTCTTTAAAAAGCTATCAATTATTATTAATACATTTCATATGAAGAATCTTATTTCTCGAATCACTTTTTTTATTTTAATCATTCTAAAATAGGGAGGAGAATTCCCTAACTCATAGTCACCAGAATAAACACTAACATTCCAGAAAGCTAAGAGGGAAAGCTCCTTTAATCCCACAGTATAGCAAGTGTAAATTTAAACTCTTAAAAGTCGGGTTTACAATATAAAGTAATACTAATTATTTTTCTTTTCTGCTATATAAGCCGCTAGTTGTTTAATATTTCGCTTTGTATATGCGACTAAGTCATCCGTATTAAGATTCTCGTTTTCTAAAGCAAGATCAAGCTCAATAGCTAGTAGAGAATTTCCTCCTAAGTCAAAGAAATCATCCTCTACACCGACAACTTCAATCTTCAATATACTTTTCCATATTTCAACCAAACGAGATTCTAACTCATTACTAGGAGACATCATACTCTCCTCCTCATTCTTAGGTAAAGATCTAGGTGAAGGTAAGGAATGTCGATCAACCTTTCCACTTGGTGTTAATGGTATGTTTTCAACTTCAACAAAGAAAGTAGGTATCATATAACTCGGAACTAATTTCGCAAGATGCAATTTCAAATCAGAAATGGATACAAGTGATTTTGCTACGAAATAAGCTACAAGTTTTTTCTGCCCATCTTCATCTTGAATGTCTACTATCACTGCTTCTTTAATTGCATGGTGTGAAGATAAAGCATCTAAAATTTCACCTGGCTCAATTCGATATCCTCTAATTTTTAATTGTTCATCATTTCTACCGAGGAATTCTATATTCCCATCAGGTAACCAGCGTGAAAGATCTCCTGTCCTGTACATTTTCTCCCCTTTTACAAATGGGTCTGGTAAAAACTTTTCTTCAGTTAATCTCATTTGATTTACATATCCTCTTGCAAGCCCTTCCCCCGCAATATACAGCTCTCCTACCGCACCAATAGGCTGAAGTCTCTGTTTTTGATTAAGTATATAAAGCCTTACATTCGGAATAGGCTTTCCAATAGGAATAGTATTATAGTTTTCACTTTCTTGAAGTGAAAACGTACTTGCGATAACTGTCGCCTCAGTAGGACCATACATATTTTCTATTTGAGTCGATAGTCGATGCTTTTTAAACTTATTAACCACCTCATGTGTCAAAGCTTCACCCGCAAGTAATATATACTTTACTTTATTTAAAACCTGGCTATTTTCATTATTAAGTGTATTTACGAATGCTCTAAACATAGACGGTACAAAATTTAATAATTTTACATCATATTTATCTATAACTCTTAAAATTGCCCTTGGGTTTCGATGTTCCCCATTTTTCATTATTACTAATTTACTACCTACTATGGTCCACCCAAACAACTCTAGAACAGATACATCAAATATATAAGGTGTCTTCAGTAAATACGTATCTGATTCATCCATAGGATATAAATGAGACATTGAAAATAAGAAATTCACAATACTACAATGTTCAATCATGACTCCTTTTGGTCTACCTGTAGAACCGGAGGTGTATAAAATATAAGCTAAGTTATTTGGTTTTCCAGTAACCTCCAGGTTGCTTGTATCACCAACGTACAAATTTTCTTGCTTTAAATCAATAATCTCTCCTACAAATGGAATTTCACCTACGTATTTAGATTCTGTAAGTACCAATTGAGGATTACAATCCTCTAAAATATGTTCCATTCGACGCTTTGGATATTCAGGATCAATTGGTACATATGCAGCTCCAGATTTTAGCACAGCAAATATAGCTATAATCATTTCTACGGATCTTTCCACAACGATACCAATTCTAGTTTCCTGATCTACCCCTTTTTGTCTAAGAAAACGAGCAAGCTGATTTGCTCGATTATTGATATATGAATAACTGTACAATACATCATTTGAAATAACTGCGATTTCTTCTGGTTTATTTTCAACCTGATCCTCAAAAAATTGATGAACTAATTTACCCTGAATAAAATCTAATTTTGTATTATTAAGTTCATTTAACATCCTTGTGGATTCACTTTTACTTAAAACATTAACATCTTCAATTTTCGCTTCAGGATTAGCTACCATCCACTCTAGCGTATTTATAAAATGCATCATAAACCGCTCTATAGTTTGCTGATAATATAGTCCTGTCGCGTATTCCAATTCTAATCGTAGACCCTCTTCTTCCGGAAATACTTCTATACTCATATCTACCTTTGAAGCTTGGTGCTTAATTTCGTAAGATTTAAATGTAATATCTTTTATTTTTTCTGATGTTCTTCCGATATTCTGCATCACTAACATGACATCAAATACAGGATTCCGGTTAGTATGATAAGCCATGTCTAACTTATTTACTAACTCATCAAATGGGTATTCTTGATATTGAAATGCTTCTAGCGCATTTTCTTTTACTTCATTTAAGAATTGAATTATTGTCTTTTCCGCTTTAGGATGATTTCTCATAGGTAGTGTATTTACAAACATACCTATGATAGGCTCAAGATCATGATGAATTCTTCCTGCAATTGGAGAACCTACTATAATATCTTCCTGTTGTGTATACACATGCAATACTATATTTAGTGACGAAAGAAGTACCATATATAAAGTAGCTTCTCTTTCATCCGCAAAGGATTTTAATTTATTAGAAAGTTCAGGTGTTAGATGGAATACTAATCTATCACCTTCAAAAGTTTGATTTAGCCCACGTGGCTTATCGGTTGGGAACATAAGAATTGGTAACTCACCTTTAAACTTATCTACCCAATACTCTTCAATTTCTTTCAGCCCTTCATCGTGTAAACGATTGGTTTGCCAATTGGCATAATCTTTGTATTGTATTTTAATAGGCTCTAAGGCTTTGCCTGAATATAAATCTATAAACTCTTTTTCTAACTTCGCTAAAGATACTCCATCTGCTATTATGTGATGAAGATCAAATAGTAGCAGATATTGATTGAATTCTAATTTCATTAAACCGACGCGCATAAGTGGAGCTCTATCTAGCTGAAAAGGACGAACAAATTCCTGTATTAACTCTTCAATTGTTAATCTATCAGATTTATATAAATGTTCAATTCTAATATCTAAACTATCATGAATAAATTGAACTGGTTCACCTTTAATAAATTGGAATGAAGTTCTTAATGATTCATGACGTTCCACTAATTCTTTGACACATTGTTCTGCCTTTATAAAATCAAACTCACCTTCAATTAACATTGCACCTGGTATATTGTAGGCAGTTCCTATTCCAGCAAAGCGGTTTAATATATATAATCTTTTTTGTGAAGAAGAAGCTTGATAAAATTCTCTATCAGGTACAATCTCAATTTGAGAATAATTTTTCTTCCCTTCATATTTCTCTATATACTCCGCTAATAGCATAATTGTTGGCCTTTGAAACATTTCACGTATAGGTACATCTACACCTAAACGTTTATATATGTGAGAAACAACAGAAGTAATTTGTAAAGAATTACCTCCTAATTCAAAAAAGTTATCATTTACACCTATTTTCTCTATTCCAAGTACTACTTTCCATATCTCAGAGAGCATTTGTTCAATTTCATTGCGTGGTTCAATAAATAAAGCTGTGGATTGCTCCCAAATTGGATCTGGAAGAGCTTTCCGATCTATTTTACCGTTTGATGAGATTGGAAACTGCTCAATCGGGATGATGTATGCAGGAATCATATAAAAAGGTAAATACTCCCTAAGGAATTGGCGTACCTCTTCTACTTTAGCTGAAGAATTCATAACAACATATGCACATAAAACCGGAGCATCTTCTCCCTCTTTTTTACGTGTAATTACAATAGCTTCACCTATTTCAGGATATCGTAATAGTTGCTTTTCTATTTCTCCCAATTCAATTCGTAATCCACGAATTTTGACTTGATCATCCATACGGCCTAAATATTCAAGATTTCCATCTGGTAACCAGCGAGCCAAATCTCCAGTACGATATACCTTGTCATCTATAATAGAAGAACCCTCTTTGTTGATTTGTATAGGAACAAATTTGTCCATAGTTAACTTAGGTTGATTTAAATAACCTCTTGCTAATCCTTCTCCTGAAATACACAATTCCCCAGGAATTCCAACGGGTTGTAATTGTTGATTATCACCCATAATATAAACTTTTTGATTAGCTAGAGGTCTTCCTATTGGTAATTGATTCATAAATTCTAACTCAGCGTGCTGAACATGATAACATGTAGAATCTACAGTTGTCTCTGTAGGTCCATAAGCATTTGTTAAATTTGGTCGGCAGTTTTCATTAAATAAACCAAGGAATTTCCGTGCTAATTTCGGTGGTAATTCCTCTCCAGCAATAATAAAATGTTTAAATGCATATTCTATTTCTTCATCTATAAAATTAGTTAATAATCGAAGATGCATCGGCGTTCCATCCGCGATATTTATTTGCTTTTCTTGATAAAAATTAATTAGCTTCTGCCCATCAGTTCTTGCTTCCTCAGGTACTATAAATAAACTATTTCCTAATAGAAGCGCACCAAACATGTTTTGTACTGAAGCGTCAAACTCAAAAGGTGAAACTAACCCGATCCGCATAGAAGAACTATATTTATCATATATTTCATTTTTTAACCCAAATATTAAATTTACAACACTACGATTTTCAACCATAATTCCTTTAGGATTACCTGTAGTTCCAGAGGTGAAAATAACATATGCCAAATCGTAAGGTGTACTTACTGAAGGGAAACTAACCAACTCTGTTTCAAGTAGTTCATTAAAGCTCACCATACTACAATCCTGGATTTCTCTTGTAAAATCTTCACTAATAACCTCTGGTTTTACTATACAAAGTGGAGATTTACATTCTTTTAGCATCGCCTCTATCCGTTTATACGGCAAATATATGTTAATAGGTAAATAAGCAGCCCCACTTTTTAAAATACCTAGCATTGCAATGACTGCATCAATGGATCGATCCATCATAAGACCAACAATGTGTCCTTTTCCAATTCCTTTTTTATGTAGAGAACTGGCAACCAGATCTACCTTTTCTTTTAATTGAGCATATGTTATTTCTCTTTTGTCATCAGAAACAGCAAGTTTATTTGGATTATGCATGACTTGTTCTTCAAATAACTGTATCACCGTTAAATGATGCCGGTAATCTAACTCAGTTTGATTAAATGTGATTAACTCTCTTATATCATTATCACTAACCCAATCTAAATCTATATGCGGCGTATTCGGTTGTAGTAAAGCTTGCTCTAACAAGTCTATAAAATGATGACCAAATCGCGTAACAGTAGATGTTTTGTATAGATGTTCATTAAAATGCATATCACCTTCTATACACCCATTCACTTGACGGAAAGAGAATATAATCTCCGCATTGCTCTCACTTAAATAATTTAAATCTTGAATTTCCTCTAGCAAAATTGCAGTACGGAATGGATAATTACGCCCCTCTGGAAGGTAGTTACTCAAAACCGGTTGTAAACTTTCCAATGGGAAATTTTGATGTTCTAAAGCATTAACCATTACTGTACTAACTTGCTGGAGAATTTGTCTAAATGTCATATATTCCTCAAGACCATGTCTTAAAACTAACAAAGTATTAATAAGGTTAGTATCACTGTCTTGTTTTAAAACAGGTGTACCAATGCATATATCTTGCAATCTAGTATATTTATTTAACAGCAAAGTAAGTCCAGCAGTAAGAATCATGTGCAATTGAAGATCTGATCTATTTGCTAACTTTAAAATCTTCTCGGACAATTCCTCTTTTAGTTTTATGCTAACATTTGATAAATTCACCTGTTTATTTGATGTCCGGTAATCATAAGGGAAATGGCAGTCAGCCAGTTCCCCTGATAAGTTTTCTAACCAAAATTCTCTTTCCTTTATTCGTTCATTTGCGGCAATTACTTTATCTTTATTCGCTATTCGTTCAACCATAGTTACTCACTCCTGACAATAATCAATTAAAAGTTAAAATCCCCAAAATCTACTGATACCTTAACTGGTTGCAGTTCTTGAATTTCTTGTTTAAATGAAATATCTTTTAATAAAATTTCAGGATGATCTACAATTTGTTCAAAAATCTCAACATAACGCTCACATAACTTTTGAACCGTGTCCCTAGTATATAAAGAGGTTGCATATTCCATAGTCAGTTCAATTGTATCTTCCAATTCAACCACTCTTAGCAATAAATCCATTTGTGCGCGCTTAAAGTCGTGATCATATGTCTTTAGTTCTAAACCATCGATAAACATATGATCTGCATCCATATTTTGCATAACAAATGAAACATCGAAAAGTGGGTTCCTATTATACGTTCCTTGAAGTCCTAATTGATTAACCAGGTCCTCATATTGACATTTTTGATGTTCAAACGCTTGTAAGACCTGTTCTTTTACTTCAAATAGGAACTGAGTAAACCTTTGTTCAGCTCTTGGATAGTTCCTTATCCCTAACATGTTTACAAATACTCCTATAATATCTTGTAAATCCGCATGTGGGCGACCAGTAATTGGTGAACCAATTACAACATCCTCTTGGCCAGTATATTTACCTAGCAAAATATTATATACAGAGAGCATTAGCGTATATAATGTTGTTTCTTCTTTTGCTAATAAACGCTTAATTTTCTTGGTAACATTTGAATCAATAGTAAAGGATATTTTACTACCTTTCAGATCTATTATTTCAGGTCTTGTATAATCTGTAGGCATATTCAAGACAGGTACACCATCTTTAAACTGCTCTAGCCAATACTGTTCATGTTTGAGAGCAATTTCTTTTTCTTTTTCACTCTGCTGCCATTCTGAGTAATCCTTATACTGTATTTTTAAGCTTGGTAATTTCTCTCCAGAGTAAAGCGCAAATAGATCTCTAACGAAAATATCATAGGAAACTCCATCGGTTACTATATGATGTAAATCAATAATTAAAATATGTTTTTGTTCTTCCAATCTAATTAACCCTACACGGAAATATGGAGCATTATTAAAATTAAATGGGCGAATAAACTCATTAATTATTTGTTCCACTTCAGATTCAAAGCCCTCAATTTGAGTAATATGGAAATCAGCATGATCATGAATAATTTGTACCGGTTTATCATTTTTCATTTCAATAGTAGTTCTAAATATCTCATGACGCTTAATTAATTGAGTGAACGCCTTTTCTAAACGTTCAATGTTTAATTTTCCATTCAAAAGAATAACGGAAGTATCATTATAAGCTGTACTTTCTGGATACAATCGGTGTAATACATAAAATCTCTTCTGAGCTGAAGAAAGCTGATAATGAGATTTAGGTTCAGCTGGAACAATAACATCAAATTCACTCTTATCTGCCCTTGAAATATAATTTGCTAGTTTCTCAATATTTGATAGAGTAAAGAGTTCTTTAATAGGAACTTCAACATTAAACTCTTTATGAATTTTTGAAACAATAGTAATAGCCTTAAGTGAATCTCCACCTAGTTCCAGAAGATCATCATGAACACCAACTTCTGAAACTTTAAATATATTTCTCCAAATTTTTGAAAGCTTTTCTTCTACCTCATTGCGAGGTGCTACATATTCAGTCAAGAGTTGTGGTCTAGAATGGTATAACGTAGAATCTAATTCTTCTTCCTTCTCATCATTGAAAGAATTTAATAACACCCATTGATCAATACGCGCTTGCAGTTCTCCTGGAGAATGAATCAGTACTTCCCCTTGTTTCCATGACAGTGCTATATTAAAGGCCTGAACTCCTTCTTCAGGTGTCATAGATAATTCATGTACACTTGCACCTATCTGCATATCTTTTTCTTCATCTTCCCAGTATTTCCAATCACTCCAATTGACGCTTATCCAAGGCAGATTGGAATAACGATTTATATATTGTGCAAAAACATCCATGTATATATTTGAAGCAGCGTATGAAACATACCCTAATCCACCTAAGACCGCTGAAATAGAAGACATTAGAACACAAAAATCTAAGTCTTTATTTCGTAAGCATTCTTCTAAATTGAGAAGACCATAAACTTTTGCAGAAAATTGTTCCTCACAGTCCCCTTTTTCAAGTTCCTGAATTAAATTAAAAGTCTTTCCACCAAGAATACCTGCACCATGAATTACACCATTAATCTTTCCAAATTTTTGTTCTGCCTTATGAATTGCTTCGTATAGTTGTGATTGATCTGTAACATCAGCAGCAAGTACAGAAACTTTAGATCCCGTTTCTTCTATCTCTAAAACTTTACGAATTCTGTCCGAATACATCGTATTTTCCTTCAAATGCATATCCCACTCATCACGATTTGGCAAACCAGTACGTGTAAGAAGAACTAAGTTGGCTTGTACAGTTTGAGCTAAATGTTTCGCAAGAATTGTACCAATACCTCCGAGCCCTCCTGTAATAAGGTAAACTCCATTTTTTCGTAAAGGCAATTTCTCTTTAGCTGGCTGTTCTAGTTGTATAGGCTCATAAGTTTGAACAAATCTTTTATTTCCTCGATAAGCAATCATTTTATCATTCGTATTTGAAAGACATTCTTCTACTAATTGATTTATTAGCCTACTCTTCAATTCTTTGTTTAGAGGTAAAACAACATCAACACTTGAACAAGAAAGATAAGAATACTCTTGCGGAACAACTAATGACGTTCCAAGTACAGTTGATTTTTCTGGAATTAATTCTTCATCACCAAACACTTGTTGAACACCATTTGTAATGATTCGAATTGAGATTGAATCAGAGATATTCTTGTCTCCTAGTGCCTGAGTTAAGTAAAAAATTGAATAGAATCCTAAGTTTTGTTTACAATTTACATATTCAATTGAGGCTTGTCTTTCCTCATCCGTAATTCCCCACATATGAACTATTCTTGTAGGTAAACCACATATTTCTTGTACTTCATCCAATAACTTAACGTAATCTGTACGTTCTTCAGGATTTATAATGAAGCGATCGTTAATCTCCTTATTAAAACCAAAGCCAGGTTCTACTGTAACTACTCTCTGCCTTTTATTTAATAAGTCCTTAACTAGTTCATTACCTAATCCTTCTTGATCTACAAAAACAATCCATGTCTCATTCACATCATGATTTGGTTCAAACAATGTAGAACTTTTCCATTGTGGCGTATAGAACCATTCAGAAATGTTGTTATTCTTACTAATTTTAGATTGCTTACTATTAAGCTTTTGACCTAAATCATACGGATTACCTTGTAATTTATAAGATATTTTATTGAAAGAATACATTGGTAATGGGATACGTCTTCTCTTCTCATCTTTATAAAATTGTTCCCAATCTATAGAAATACCTGTTACCCACATTCGAGTGATGTGACTAAATAAGAAATACATATCTGATACATCTTGTTGAACGGATCGAACCGTATTAAATATTCTTTCATTACCATTTTCATAATCTAAAAGGCGACTAGTAAGCCTACTAAGATCATTTCCAGGACCAATCTCGATGAATAGACTTGTATTGTCCCTATTCAACTCTTGAATTCCATCAGAGAATCGAACAGTTCCACGCATGTGTTTTACCCAATAAACTGGGTTTGTTGCTTCTTCAGGTCGTATCCAAGTACCAGTCAAGTTTGACAAATAAGGTATTTTAGGTTCTCTGAGTGTTAATGTACTAACATAGGAAGCATACTCGTCCAGAATTGAATCCAGTTCGTGTGAATGTGCTGCTCCTTCTATTGTTACTCGCATACACATTAAACGCTTTTTCTTTAATTCATTTTCAAAATCTACAATTGCTTCTTCTGTCCCAGAAACTATACAAGCTGGACCATTAACTACTGCTAAAGAAATGGTATGTTGATATTCTTTTTCAAAAGAATTAATCAAATGAATTAATTCCTCTTCTGGAAGTGGAACGCTAAGCATTACTCCTGCAGGAAGACTACTCATTAGCTGACCTCTTTTTACAACCAATTTAAGTGCATCTTCCAAAGTAAATACTTCTGCTAAACAAGCAGCCACATATTCACCAAATGAATATCCAATCATTGCTTCAGGTTTAATTCCCCAACCCATTAATAGTTTCGCAACTGAGTATTCAAACGCGAAAAGAATTGGTTGACTAAATTCCATTCTTTTTAATTTTTCCGTCGCCTCATCAATACTCAAAGTAGTTGGGTATAACACTTCTTTCATGTTTACATTCGTAACAGATTGAAGGATTGCAAAGCATTCATCCATAGCTTCACGGAAAATTGCCTCTTGTTCGTATAATTCTAACCCCATGTTTACATATTGCGACCCATTCCCAGAAAACAGGAAGTTAACTTTAGGATGTTCCTCTTTTACATTTACATATTGTACTCTTCTTCCTTCTGGCTGGTTTAACAGTTCAATTCCTTCTTGAGTACTGGAACAAACTAAAGCTCTCCTATGCTTGAATTCCTTACGTCCAATTTGCAATGTATAACTAGCGTCTGCCAAATTCACATGAGGATTCTCTCCAAGGTGATTTCCTAAATTCAAAGTCATACGATCCAAAGCATCTTTCGATTTTGCCGAAATCATTAACATCTGGTATGGTCTACTATTTGAGGTTGCTTCAAGCTTTGGTGCCTCCTCCAAAATAATATGTGCATTTGTACCACCAATACCAAATGAACTAACACCTGCACGTAATGGTTTATTATCCTCTTTCCACTCATTTAATTGTTGATTTACATAAAAAGGTGTCTTTTCAAATCCAATTTGCGTGTTTGGTTTTGTAAAATTCACACTTGGCGGAAGAACCTGATCTTTCATCGCAAAGACCGTTTTAATTAGACCAGCAACACCAGACGCTGCATTTAGATGGCCTACATTTGCTTTAACAGATCCAATTGGTACAGATTGTTTTTCATTAGAGTTAAACACTTCACTAAGCGCCTTGATCTCAATGGTATCTCCTAGTTTAGTAGCAGTTCCGTGTGTTTCAATATAGGAAATGGACTCAGGTTCTACATTTGCTTCATGTTGCGCCATTTTAATAACTTCTACTTGGCCCTCTACACTAGGTGCAGTGTAACCAATTTTCCGATTCCCATCATTATTAATCGCCGTTCCTTTTATTACTGCATGTATAGTATCCCCATCATTTATAGCTTCCTGTAAAGGCTTCAGAACAACAATCCCAACACCGTCTCCAAAAAGCATTCCATTTGCATTTTCATCAAAAGGACGACAATGACCATCTGAAGAAAATAGCATTCCTTCTTGGTAGGTATAACCTGCTTTTTCAGGTTGAGTTAATGTAATTCCCCCAGCTATAGCAATATCACAATGCCCCTGTAATAATGCTTGGCATGCATTATGAATAGCCACCAATGATGTTGAACATCCCGTAAAGATATTCATACTTGGTCCTTTAAGGTTAAATTTGTAAGAAATTTGAGTACTAAGCGAGTCTTTGTCGTTAAGTAATGAAATTAAAAATTGCCCAGCTGGTTCATTTGCCTCTGAAAGAGTAGATAACACTTGCCAATATAAGTTAGGAGATGCCCCACTATATACACCAATTAGGCCCGGGTATGTCTCGATATTATATCCAGCATGTTCAAGGGCAGACCACGCACATTCATGAAATACTCGTAGTTGCGGATCCATTAACGATGCATCTTGAGGTGTATAATCAAAGAATGGAGCATCAAAATTATCAGTTCCCTCTAAATACCCTTTCGCTTTAACATAATTAGGGCTTTTTACTTCCATAGGATTTACACCAGATTCAATTAACTCTTCATCTGTAAAAAATTGAATAGACTCTGTACCAGACTTTATATTATTCCAGAATTCATTTACATTCTGTGCTCCAGGAAAACGTCCATCTATTCCTATAATTGCAATATCGTTATCTTCTTTCGTTTTTCGATTAAATCGTTTTGTATGTTTAACTTGATTCTTTTGTTTATCTCCACTTAAGTATTTCGCTAAAGAACGAATACTTGGATACTCAAACATAACTCCAATTGAAATATGTTTTTCTAATCTATTAATTAATCTCTCATGAATTTGAATTATATGAAGTGAAGTTGCACCAAGATCAAAGAAATTTTCATTTACATTTACAGTATCAACACTGTAAAAATCTTTCCAAATCCCTATAATTATTTCCTCTACTTCATCTTGATTTCTGAACTTATCTCCCGTTTTCGTTTGAGTTTCCAATTCAGAAATTCGTTTGCGAGAATTCAAATTGATCCATTGATCAAAACGTTTATTTAAATCTCCTGAAGAAATAATTACCTGATTTAAACCACTTAAACCAAGCACACATTGGAATGTTTTTTGTCCTTCCTCAGATGTCATTTCAAGTGCTTCTATACTGTGAGCATTGAATATTTTATTAACCTGTTCAGTTCCCGTGTACTGCCAATCTCCCCAGTTAATACTAGTCCATCGATTATTAGATGTATTACTCACTTTGTCTGAAAAACTATCTAAGTAAAGGTTTGCTGCTGAATAGGCTACAAATCCTAATCCACCCAAAATAGGTGAAAGTGATGAAACAAGATAACAAAAATCAAGATCATAATTACCAAATAACTTATCAAGAACTAGCACACCATGTACTTTAGGAAGAAATTGCTCTTCACATTCAATCCTACTTATCTTTTCCATTGGACACTGAGCTGATTTAACACGTAAGACACCTGCTGCATGAATTACCCCATTTATGTGACCAAAATTAGCCTCAGCCTGATGAATCACGTTTCTCATCTGCTCTTCATCAGCTACATCTGCAACGGCTGTCATTACTTTTGCTCCCAATGACTCCAACTTCTGAATATGGTTAATACGTTGACATAATTGTTCATTTTCAATCTGTGATTGAAGAATTTGATCCCATTCTTCACGATCAGGAAGAGCTGTTCTACTAACTAATATTAGTTTAGCCTTTACTGTACGCGCCAAATATTCTGCTAATTTAAGGCCTACTCCTCCCATTCCACCAGTAATTAAATAAACTCCTTCCGATCGAATATTCGGAATTTTTGAAGCTGATTCATTTTCATTTATTACTAGCATTTCACTTACTTTTTCATCAGGTATAGGCTCATAGATTCGAATGTAACGAGTGTTATTTCGAATTGCTATTACAGTGTCAATAATGTCCGTTTGAATCTCAGAATATAAGTTTGATATTAATGCTTCTTCATTATCAGACAACATAAAATCTACACTACGGCATCTAATATTTGGATACTCTTGCGGAAATACTTTTATAGGAGCCAAAAGAGTAGATTTTTCTGCAATAATAGACTCGTCTCCTACTACCTTTTGCATATTATTCGTCATAACATTTATATTGATAGGATAAAGTAAATTAAATTTACTAATTGTCTTTGCAAGTGATATTAATGAATAGAATCCAGTATCTAAGGTCTCGATACCTAAATCCTTATTATCCACATTCCATAGATGAACAATCTCCTCTGGTAAACACTCTTGTTTTTGTAGCTCATTAAATAACTGATAATAATCTTCTTGTTCAGTAGGGCATATTGTAAATTCATTTAAACTAATCTTTTTATATGAAGGACCCACACCGACTGTTATAACACGATGTCCATCTCTTTCAAGTTTTTCTTTAAGAGCTAAGCCTATATGCTCGTTGTCTAAAAATAACAACCAACTTTTAGTAGATCCTTTAGTTACATCTACAATTTCTTTTTCCGTCCAACCTGGAGTATAGAACCACTCAGCTATATTAGAACGTTTCTTTATCGATGTTTCTTCACTATTAGTTATATTTTGCTGTTCTGCTGGATCTATCCAATATCGTTTTTTCTCAAAAGGATAAGTTGGTAAGGCAATACGTAATCTATATTCCTCTTCATACAGTTTACTCCAATTAATTTCTACCCCTAACTCCCACGCTTGTCCCAATACCTCTAACAAGTCGTTCTGTAAAATAATCTGATTATTATTAATTTCAGAATTTAATAACTCTCCAATATGTACAATCACAAAATTAGGATCTACATCCTTAACTTGTGTTAGAAGTTCTACTTTTTCTCCATGCTTCCATTCTGTCTGTAACTCTATATAGTTCTCAACTAATGGATTCAGGACATCTTCTGGCTTAAGAGATTTATTATAAATATCTGAAACCATTCCAGCTAAGCCTGTACCAATAATGTTAGAAGGACGTACATCACATTCAATTAATACATCAATAATCGATTGCAAGCAGACGAAAAAGGTTAAATCTTCAACCAAGCTATCATCTGTTCCTTTAAAGAATGCTTCTTTCAATGCCTTTCCAGTATACATTTGGGCATCAGTCATATTACGCTCAAATACTTGTAAGAATAATGGTTCCTTTTGGTATAGTTCTTTTACATTCTCAATAATTGATGAGTATTCGCTAGGTAACACAAATACCAAATCTGGATTTTCTTGCGTTTTTACGTGAAAATCTTTAACTGTTTTTAAATTGTCTATAGCGCTATCTATATCCTTACATAAGACCGCTCTTCTATACGGAAATGGTCGACGGCCAGTTTGCAATGTGTATGCTACATCTGCTAATTCAACATTTTTATTAGATTCCAGATATTGAACCATATTTACTGTAGCATTATTTAAAGCTTCTTTTGATCTAGCAGAAAGAACCATTAACTTTTTTTCTCTAGTAGAAGCAGAACTTTTAACTTTAGGCGCTTCTTCTAATACAATATGAACGTTAGTTCCACCATATCCGAAAGCACTCACACCTGCTCGAAGAAGATCATTATCTTCACTTTGCCAATTTACCAAATCAGTATTGATATAAAATGGGCTATCTATAAAATCAATTTTCGAGTTAGGGCGCTTCACATTTAAAGTTGGCGGGAGTTGTTTATGTCTCATAGATAAAACTGTCTTTATAAGTCCGGTCACCCCTGCAGCTGTATCTAAATGACCTACATTACTCTTAACAGAACCAATTGCACAAAAAGATTTCTTGTCCACATCTTGAAACGCTCTCTTTAGTGCCTCTACTTCAATAGAGTCCCCTAATGGCGTTGCCGTCCCATGCGTTTCTATATAACTAATAGTAGAAGGATCAACTTCAGCAAAACTATGAGCTGCTTGAATTACTTCAGCCTGTCCCTCAACACTCGGTGCAGTATAGCCTACTTTTCGACCTCCATCATTATTTGCTGCTGATCCCTTAATTACACCATAGATTGTATCCCCATCAGCAATCGCATCTTCTAATCTCTTTAGTATTACCATACCTACACCATCACTAAAAACTGCACCCTGGGCTTCTGCATCAAAAGTACGTACTTTGCCATCCGGTGAACTTGTCATTCCTTCATGGTATTTATAACCATTCTTTTTAGGATACGTTATAGATACTCCACCTGCAGCTGCAATAGAGCATTCTCCAGTTAACAATGATCTACATGCAAGATGAATGCTCAAAAGAGATGTAGAGCATGCTGTATATAATGTAAAACTCGGTCCCTTAAGTCCCAGCTTATAGGATGTAAGCGTTGAAATTGCATCTTTATAGGAAAGAGTACCTGCCTCTGAAAACTCAACCACACTATCACTGTTTAATAATGGCGTGTGCTTCATCCAATTAAAATTAGTAGATGCTCCTACGTATAACCCTATTAATCCTTCATAATCAAATGGATTATAACCTGCCATCTCTAATGCTTCCCATGTTGTTTCCTGTAACATACGGATTTGGGGATCCATTATTTTCGCTTCTCTAGGTGTATAAGCAAAAAAGGATTCATCAAAATATTCTACTTCCTCCAAATACCCTTTTGCTTTCACAAAATTAGGATGTTGTAAAACATCTAAATTAACACCTTCTTTAATTAACTCATCTTCAGTAAATGTAGAAATTGAATCAACACCATTTTTTAGGTTATCCCAGAATTGGTTTATTTCATTTGCACCTGGAAATTTACCTGCCATTCCAATAATCGCTATTTCCAAACCAGTTTTACTATCATCTTGATGCTTCATTTTCACTTTCCTCCTATTTTGTTTAATTCGGATTTTCTATGCTTTACATACTCTTAGCTACAATACTTAGAGCTAATACTCCTATTTCATAAACTTAAGCAAAAGAAAAAACACATGAAATTACCCATAAAGTAGCTAAAGTGATTTACATACCTGACAGAAAACAAAAAATTTTAATTACGATTTCTATTCCTGGATTTCAATGATATTTTGAGCAATCATTTTTATTCTAAAAACCTAATACTTTGGTAATAATTCTGTTAATATTACACTTTATGTAGTTAGTAACATATTCACAAGAAGTTTTCTTTAAGAAATTAATTTGTAGAGTAATAATTTTGTAGGGGTTTTATGTTATAAAATTAAGCATACTTTTTCCAATATCATATAGAAAAAAACAAAAAAGTGACATACAGTGAATATTGAGAAATAAAATTCATTTATTCCATATCTAACCAAAATAGAACGAATTTTCAATTTTAAATTAGATTTTCTTGCATTTATAATTGCATTCTCTATAAATCATCTATGGTGAGCTTTTAAACTTTAAACATAAATAAAATTATATGTGAAGTTTTTTAATTTAGATGAGGATCTATAAGTGAATCCATTCCAGAGGAATAACATATGCTACAGATTTAATATTCTTCATAAAGTTATATACATAAACTAAATTCCTTCAAACGTTTTAAGAAAATATTGAGGATGAACATCGTTAGTGGAACGCTTCCTACCGAAGGCAAACTTATCTCTAGGATTGCTGACTTACAATTTTGCATTGTACGACTCCTAAGACAGACCAAATAAGTTCATATGCTACAGTACTGTTTATCCTTCCGTTCATGTTTTGATATGTACATACAATATTTTTATCTTATACCCATAACTATTGTCCTACAGACACTTTATATTATCTTCAAACCCACTATTTCACGAAACTGTAAAATTAAAACCACTAAATTTCCGAATAAACTGAAAACTAATGAGAAATTGACAAGAAATCTCAATAAGATCTTTTCAATATATCTTAACTTCAATCTCATGGAATCAGGACTCAATAATGATGCTATACAGGTGAGTATTCTATTAAGTAGAATTACAGAAACGATTCTGCTTATGCAGGATAAATTAAAAATTTTCCATTGGATCCTTTAACCTTTGTAAAAATTAGGTATTTAAATGTTATAAACAAAAAACGTAGGAATATTTAATTCCTACGTTTTTCATAAATAAATTTAATTTATTTATACAATTCCTCAAATTCGTCAATCTCAGCTTTACGCTTTAAAAATAGTTCCATATCTTTATTTTCTCTTTCTATTAACCCCAGAGCATGTGTATCATCCAAGGCTAACTCCTTATATCCCCATATATAATCTATAGTTGTATCTTTAACCTGTTTGTGTTCTGCACAATACCATTCTAAAGGTTGTAACGCATCGGATATTTTAAATAATTCTGCTGGATACCATGATGGCATATTTTCACGTTCTCCTAAGATTAAATATGTTAACTCACCACTTTGTAATTTACATATTCCATAAACAATATACTCTTTTTCAATGGTTAAATTAAATGTTTCCTCTGTTATCTTAGATAGGGCATTGCCGGTATTATATAAACAAGTTACTTTCATAACATATTCCCCTTATTTATTTTTATCTTTAAACTTAAAATTCAACCGTTTCACCTGTCCCCACATCAAATGCTTGATAATAACAAGCATAGCGTTTAAAAAGAAATTCATAATATTGTAGAGGTACAGAAACGAGTTGAGATATAAAGAATCAATATGAAAGAAAATCAAATTGATATAATATAAACCGCAGGAATTAAATATTTCCACAGTTTTATGTTTATCTAAGGTCCGTTTAATTATTTTACAACAATATAGAATTTACTTAGCATTTTTTCTTCTGCAAATACTTATCTTTCAATTTTTATATCCTTACACCATATTTCTAATTCCATAGGAGGCATAATTATATTACAGGTATATAATTTCAAGCCCTCTTTTTCTACTTCACCGATTTCAATATCATGAAGAAAATATGGTAACTGTTCATATGTAAATGTTTTTATTGGCTTTTCTTTTACATATCCCATGCTATGTTTGAAATCTATTCTATAGCAACCGCTAAATTGAAAATCTACGTCCTCATTTTCATCCTTATAAGTTAGGTGTACCTCATCACCAAAATAGTCGCATACTAATTTAGTAACCCATGCATCACAATAGTGTAACTTTTCAAATTCTGCTTGTATTCTCTGTACGTTCATTTTCGACCTCAATTCTTACTTTTTATATGGAATATGAGCATCTGGACTTTTAGCATCTACTATACTCCCATTTACATCTAATGGATTTTTATTCTCATCATATAAATGTACATGATCATATTTTGTTACTTTATCTGGTGGATCTATTCTCATCCTTATTGTACCATTACCATCTCGAACATGAACAAACCCATTATTCTCTGTGTATTTCCATCCTTCAGGAAGTTTTTCTAGTATTTCTTTTTTAGACATATTGGGTATATTTCGAGCATTTATTTTACCAAAAGCATTTGTGTACTTTGCAGCCGCCTCTAATGCTTTACCTTTCTTTTCAAGGTCACCAATCTTCCCTACAACTTTACCGATAACCCGTGTTGTACCACCAGATACGACGGCCAATGTGCCCCATGCATAATCGTCTGGACCGTATTTTTGACCTGTTACTAAGTCTTCACCTTTGATAAGTTGTCCAATTTCTTTTCCTGTACCAATTATTGGTGTAATACCCAATACGAATGATAAATCCCCATCATTCGCACGATTATAAATACGAGATGGATCTCCACCTAAATCACGCAATGCGTTATTCAAATTAATATTCCCAATGTTAGCTGCCGCTGCAGGGATATTATACTTATGTTGGGCAATTTTTGAAGCTGTTCCCATAAACGCATTTCCAAAGTCTAATCCTGTATTAACATCATTATAGATACCTGGTACTCTTTCTTGAAATGCTTGTAAATCTTTTGCTATAACTGGAACATTTTTTCTTGTTACTTGTACAAGTTCCTCCATCCCAGGTTTCGCCGCATCTATAGAGTGTTTTAATCGAATCGTACTTGTTGCAATGTTTCCTAAATCCTCAAATGTACCATTGTCGTGTAATACTTGCTGAATACGCTTATGACTCTCTGCTAATTCATGAAACGCATCTGTAGTTTGTTTTAAATACACATTAAATTGATCCTGGAACTTTAATACGTTTTGTGTATCTTCCATGATGACTGCATAAATTTGATTATTAAACTCTACCATTTGATCAAGAGATTTTACCACTTCTTGCTGGAATCGAAGCATTTCCTTAGACCCTCTAAGGATTAATTCTGAAAAATGCTTTGCTCGGTCTTCTGCATATTGTCCAAGATCATCACCATAAATTCCAGCTCTTTTTGCATCAGCCTGAAACATTTCTATCAGTTGTCGCATCTCTTCTTTTGTTAAGTGGTCCCAGTCATTCTTAATTTTTTTTCCCAGGACTTTCATTTTTTGATCAAATTCTAGTATTTGTTTTTTCTGTTCTTCTAGGTCATGTTTCGCATCTTCAGCGTCTTTTGCAACATTATTCATCAATTCAATTGAATCAGTGGTACTATTTTCTAAATCTTGTAGAGTTTTTAATGTATTATTGAGTAAAGGCTCGTCACTTTTGATGTATTTAAAAACACCTTCAAAAATTTTCAATTTACCATTTAATAAAGATAACGGTGTCTTTGCTTCTTGGTCAAAAATAATGGCATCATGGATACGTACATACCCTTTTTCACCTTTATATTTTACTTCATACCAAGAACCAACTTTTCCTGTTACTTCTATTAATTCTCCAGTATTTACTCGCTTTGCTCGTAAAACTTTCTTTAAGTCTGGTTCTGGATATACTTTTTTTACAAGAGATTCTAACGTGATCCAACCTTTTATCATTTCTCCATCATTATTAAAAGAGAAAACCTTGTCTTTATAGGTAAAATCTCCTGTTTGTAAGGCACCATTTGGATGTAACAGATACCAATCATATTCTAATTTCATCCAACCACTTTTTGGTTCACTTTCATAACTAAAGTAGTACGGTTTTCCATCTACTTGTTGCATACCTCGGGATAAGATACCACTTTTATCAAAATAATGCATTTTACCATCAATATACTGAATACCTTTTTGTAACGCACCGGATTTATTCGCATAATATTTCGCGCCACCTATATCAACCCAACCGGTTTGCATAAAGCCATCAGGTCCAAAATAGTATTGTTTATTATCAATAGTCTGAAGGCCTGTTACACGACTTCCATTTTTTAAATAATACGTCCATTTCCCCTCTTCTTGCACCCATCCTTTTGCATTATCAAATAACAACATAGATTTTAATTGTTGGAAATCATAATACACATTATTTACGTTCTCAATTAACTCGTGAATTTCTTTCTCCTGGTTTTTAATTACATTTGGAGGAAAGTATTTTTCTGGATCTTTTTTATACTCCGTTAGTATAAATCGCGTGAGGCTTGTTCCTTCTTTTACAACATCCCAAGAACGTGTGGGATTTTCTCCTATGACTACGGATTCAAATATTCTTACATACCCTATTTCTCCTTGGTATTTTACTTGATACCAAATACCTTGTTTACCAATAACCTCTAATATATCTCCGTCTTTTACAGGCTTTGATTCCAATAAAAATTTTGTTTCTGGTTTAGGATACATTCTTTTAATTTTAGAACGTAATGTAATCCATCCTTTTTCCATTTCCCCATATTTATTAATTTCAAATTGTTTCCCTTGATAGGTAATAACACCTGTTGCATATTTCCCATCACGTATATAACTCCAAGCTGTTCCTGAAAAACTCCATCCGGTTTGTAATTTTCCAGGTTCTTTATAATGAAGCCATTCATTTCCGACTTGTTTTTTCCCTTCAAACAACCTACCATCTTTGAAGAATTCATATTCTATTCCATCTAATGTGATTGTTTCTGTTCTTTTACTGCCATCTTTTTCATAATAATACCAATTCTCTTTCTCCTTCACCCAGCCTACTTTATTTAAGACTTCGGCTGCTGCTGTAAATGTTGGTGCATAGGTAGAAAATAATAAAAATAATGATACAATAAGTCCTATGACTTTCTTCATACTCGCATCTCCTTATCAATTCATTAAAAACTTTTTAATTATATATTAGATTTTAATGTTATTAAAAATATTCAATATAAATATGCATAATTGCATATTTATATTCTTGATAGTGCGATCCCAATCATACTGGGAAGGATTTCTTCCGTATCCCTAAATTATCTTTACCCCAAAAAAAGAACCTGTTTTCCATAGAAAACAGGTTCTTTTTCATTATTACTTCTCCGCTATACAATCTTTTATTTTTTGTACTCAAATAATTAAGATTTTTAAATAAAAAGTTTCGAAGTGAAACCCTTCTTTTGCTCAAAATAGATAGAGTATACTACAACAGTATTGGTTCTTTAATTAATGGTAAATACTCTATACTCATAGCATAATTTAATAACAAATTAATATACTCTTGATTTGGCTCTAAACAATGTATGTTCTTCAAATATCCTTGCGTGTATAAACAAGATGGTATAGCTACTGATAGCTCTTCTACAGATTCTAATAAAGGCATTATGAGCTCTAAAGCTTTCTGTTCATCAGTAGTTAGATTCGTATTAAAAAACTTCTCTATATACTTCTCTTGTTTCATTAACAGGATCTCGTACCCAAAAGCTTGTAAACAATTAATAAATTGATCCCATTTAAGCTGATTTGGATTACAAATATGCATGGTTTTATTTACTGTATTGGCCTTATAAGATAATTCAGTAATAGCTAAACTTCCATAGTCTACAGGCGTTAAATCTACATACGTATTGACATCAGGAGCTATGCTAGATAGGCATATCCCTTTTAATAATCTATAAAATGCGTTTTCATTAATATTGTATTGAAATTTACCCGTTTTAGAGTTACCCACTAAATTCCCCACACGGTATATCGTGGCACGAACTCCTTTTTCCATTGCTTCTCTGACCATTTTCTCGCCTTGAAACTTACTTTCTAGGTACAGATTATCCAAATTTTGCCCTCTATCAAAATTAGACTCAAAGAATTCAAATTCTTTTGGATCGCTTTCAGCCTGACCTACTACACTTAAAGTCGATATATAATGAAAACGTGCATTTGTGTTCTTAGCTAATTCCAATAAGTATTTTGTAGACTGAACATTTACCTTTTGAAAATGCTCACGTTCTCCATAGTGTCTAACTTCTCCACCACAATGTATGATTGACTCTACCCTATTCTTTAAATGGTCCAATTGCTTTGAATCTAGACCTAGATTCATCAAAGATAAATCCCCTTCAATTAATTCTACTCTCTCCTTCAACTTTTGGAGGATTTCTTTACCGAAATAAAACTCCATTCTTTCTTTTAACTTTGCACCAATTACTTGATCCTCATTTTTTCTTACTAAACAGTAAATAGTCGTAGATGGCAACTGTAATAACCTTTCTAAAATATGTGCTCCTAAATATCCTGTTGCCCCTGTAAGGAAAACTGCTTTTGGATAATTCACCATATCTAACTCACATTCTTCTAATTTAGTTGTTTCATAAACAGGAGTCGTTTTCGTTTCATTTTCCATACATGCTACATTCATATTTTTCTCTTTCTTGAACGACATATCTTCCATCTCTTCAATATGAGAGGCTAATTTTTCTATTGTTCTATACTTAAAGAAATCTTGAATTTTCAAGTTAGGGTATAACGGTTTTAATTTGACTAATGCCGGCATAACTTTTAAAGAATGTCCACCCAAATTAAAGAAATCATCTTTTAACCCTATAGATTTTACGTTTAGAACTTCAGACCATACCTTTGCAATGTCTTTTTGCACTTTAGTTTGAGGTTTAAGTTTACACTCATCTTTTTGCTCATAACCAAACTCTATTTTTGGCAGCTTTTCAAAATCAATTTTACCGTTCGCCGTTATTGGTATTTCTAACACATGAGAGTAATATTTAGGGACCATATATTCTGGCAATACATTTGATAAATGTAAAGCTAACTTATTTTTCTCTATCCCTATACCGTCCACTGTTTTATAATAAGCTTGCAGTAACATTCCATCTTCCGTTTGTGTTACTACAGCCTGACTTATCCCCTCAAGTTGTAACATTGCATCTTCTATTTCACCTAATTCAATTCTGTGCCCTCTAATTTTAACCTGCTTATCTTTTCTCCCCATAAATTCTATATTTCCATTTGGTAACCACCTTGCTAAATCACCTGTTCGATATAATCTTTTACTATTGTCTTCTGAAAATGGGTTTGAAATAAATGCCTGTTTTGTTTTTTCTTCCTGCTTCCAATACCCTTGGGCCAATCCTAAACTCTCAATATATAATTCGCCCATGCTCCCTACCGGACAATGTTGCATATATGAATTCAAGATATGAACCTTTGTATTAGAAATAGGAATACCAATTGGTATGCTTCCTAAAAGATTATTGTCGCCTTCTAAAGCTGGTATGAAATAATACATTGTTGAAACGGTTGCTTCAGTAGGGCCATACTCATTTACCAGCTGTACTTGGTTTTTAAAAGTATTTTGCCAACTTCTAATGGCATTTGTTGATGCAGCTTCCCCTCCCATTATTATAAATCTTAAAGAACGTATCTTTTCGCTATCCAGTTTCGTTAATGAAGTCGATAATTCATTGAAAAATACTGTTGGTAAGTCAGAAATAGTTGCTTGAATTTCTTGAATGGCTTGAGCATATGCGACAGTTGAATAGCGCTGTTCATCACTTAATACATATAGTTCTGCCCCATTTAACAAGGTAGAAAAAATTTCTGATACTGAAGAATCAAAACTATGGGAATAAAACTGTGTTACTTTATCATTTGGAGAGATCTGAAATACTTCATTTCTCCATTCAACTAAATTTAATACTCCTTTATGCGTTAATAATGTACCTTTTGGTTTTCCTGTTGAGCCTGAAGTATAAATTACATATGCCAAGTCATCTGGTTTATTTAAAATTTTCACATCATCATTTATAGTCGTACGATATATATCCTCTATTATTGAAACCTTATAATCACTTACATTCAAATGACTTTTGAATTTGTTACTCGTTATAATTCTACATGCCTCACTGTCACGAACTATATAATTTATTCTATCCTCAGGGTATTTTACATCGATTGGTATATAGGCAGCACCGGCTTTTAATATTCCAAGCATAGAAACGATACTATTCATACTTCTATCTAAAAATATGGCTACCTTATCACCTCTTTTTATACCTTTTTCGAGTAAATGTTGTGCTACTTGATTAGAGCTCATATTTAATTGTCTATATGTTAAAGATTCCGTTGCAGTCGCTATAGCAATCCGATCGGGTTGTCTATCTACTTGCATATGGAATTGCTCCTGTATATTTTGAAAATAAGGATATGGTCTTTCTGTATGATTTACCTTTTTATATATAGATTCTTCTTCCTGTGATAGGAATGAAAGATTTTCATATGCTACTGTTCGTTGATGAATAAAGGCGTCCAGTATAGTAAGTAGATTTTGAGTAAACCTATTAATTGACTCTTCCTTGAAAAGATTAATATCATACTCAAATGAAATCCCTACATAATCCAATCCTTCTTCAACAGCTAAAGAAATGTCAAATTTACTAATATCTTGTTTATTAGGTAACAACTGAAGCTTATACGCATCATGTTGCTGCAGAATATCTTTCTGATAACTAAACATAGTAGAAAAGATCGGGTTATTTCCAAAGCTTCTATCAGGATTTATTTGTTCAATTACTTTATCAAATGGATATGATTGGTTTTGGAAAGAATTCAAACATTTTTCTCTCACTACTTGTAATAGCTGTGTTAAATTTTTCACATCATTTAATTGTGTTCTAATTGCTAGGGTATTTACAAAAAATCCTTGTATTTGTTCAAATTCTTGATGATTCCTTCCAACAACCGGTGTACCTACAATAATATCTTTTTGATCTGTTAGATAATGTAACAATTGAATATACGCTGCTAAAAATAGCATATACATAGAAACATTCTCTTGTTCACATACTTGTTTCAAAGACTCTTTCATTTTATTATCTAACTTCATTTCAAATACTGTACCCTTATTTGTACTTTGACGATTCCTACTAAAATCTAAAGGAAGATTTAGTATAGGAAGAGGTGCTGAAAGTTCAGCCATCCAATAAGATTTTTCCGTATCCCACCGACCTAAATTTAACTGCTCCTGTTCCCACTCAGCATAATCTACATATCGATTAGAAATAGTTGGCAACTCAGGATTTCTACGTTTAGCAAAGGCACTATATACCCTCATTAATTCATCTAATAAATTCCTTACACTCCACTCATCTGTAATAATGTGATGTAAATTGATATATAAATAAGACTTTTTCTTATTCAGATTAAAAATTCTAATTCTAAAAAGAGGGCCCTTTTCTAAATCAAATGGTGTATGATCCGTTTGATTTATTGTTGTACGTATATATTCTTGTTGTTCTTTTTTAGACATGTGTTCAATCTCATCGTGAATCAAGTCAATCGCAATTGAGTTTAAAATGACTTGTCTAGGCTCCCCATTTCTTTCAATAAACACTGTTCGTAGCATCTCGTGTCGTTCAACTAAAAATCTTATGGTGTCTTGTAGAATATCCTTATTTAAACTCGGCTCAATATATATGTGTAGTGGTGTATCATATACTCTATTAATGGCGTTATACTTATTTAAAAACCAGATTCTTTTTTGAGCACTTGATAACTGATAACTTTCCTTATCTGCGACTTTTAATACTTGCATCTCCTGTTCTTCCCTATCATGATTTACTGCCATTAATTTATCGATGTAAGCAGATAGACTAGCAATCGTTGTATGCTCAAAAATATCTCTAATTTCAATTTTTAGATGAAACTCTTTTTGGATTTGATTTAACACTTGCACAGCAATTAATGAATGTCCCCCAAGTCCAAAAAAGTCATCCTCTCTGCTGATTCTATATTTCCCTAAATTTAAAATCTCTGCCCATGTTTTTGCTAACCTTTTTTCCGTTTCACTTATCGGTGGTACATATTGCTTCTGCATGTTTTCAAGTAAAGATGGGATTTGTAATTCTAATTTTTTTCTATCTAGTTTCCCGCTTGGCGATACAGGAAAACTTTTAAGATGAAATATATAATTGGGCATCATAAAATCTGGTAAACTTTCACTTAAGAATGTTTTTAATTCCTCTTGTTTTAGTTCTCTATTGTCTTTTGATAAATAAAAACTAACGATTTTATCGTTTTGGTAAGTAAATACTACAGCATCTCTCACCTCTGGATGTTTAAATAATGTTCCTTCGATTTCATCAAGCTCAATTCGATACCCACGTATTTTCACTTGATTATCTTTCCTTCCGATAAATTCCAAATTTCCATTCGGTAAAAGACGTACTAAATCTCCAGTACAATACATCTTTTTATCATGATTATAGGATTTATCGAAAGAAATAAATGCCTCTTTTGTTTTTTCCTTTTGATTTAAATATCCGTTGGCAACTCCATCACCGCCAATAAATAACTCACCTACTACACCTGACGGACATAATGTATTGAACGGACTAACCACGAAAACTTCACTATTAGCAATTGGTTTACCTATTGGGATATTAGAGATTTCTTTTTGTATCTCACCATTTACTTCATACATGGTTGCACATACAGTAGTTTCAGTAGGACCATATGCATTAAGAACTGGAATCTTTAACCCTAGTTTACTTTGCCATTTACGAACTGATTCAGCAGGTAAAGTTTCCCCTCCTACAAATACACGTTTTACAGAATTTAATTTAAGTAACATTTCTTTTGGCATATCAGCTATTAATTTAAAAAACGCAGTTGGTAAAACCACATTTGTAATACCATTCTTTTGAATTACATTTATAAATTCCTCTGCTGAACGTTTTTCGATTTCAGAAATTAAATGCATTCTTCCTCCACATAGCAAAATCGGAAATATTTCCATAATGGAGGCGTCAAAAATGATCGTTGCAAATTGTAAAAACACATCTTCTTTTCCTAAATGAAATGTATTGATTACTGAATATGCTAAATTAACTACGCCTTTATGTGGTACAACGACTCCTTTTGGCAAACCTGTTGAACCTGACGTGTAGATAATATAAGCTGCATCTTCTATGGTATGTGTAGACGCAATATTTTCTATAGAATTAGCGTAATGAAAATCTTCTAGATAAATTGTATGAATCGCAAACCGTTCAACCAATCCCCTGTATTCTTTCTTCGTAATAATCATTTGACTTTCGCTATCTTTTAAGATGTATTCTATTCTTTTTTCAGGAAACTTTGGATCAATTGGTACATAAACTCCACCTGATTTTAAGATGCCTAGAATCCATACAATGGTATCAATCTCTCTCTCCATTGTAATACTTACACGTTGTCCCTTTTTCAAATCATTTTCACATAAATAATTCGCTATTTGATTTGACCTTTGCTGCAATTCATAATAGGTAATGGATTTATCTCCCATTGAAATCGCTATTTGATTTGGCGATTTTAATGATTGTAGATCGATTAATTGATCTAGTGTTTTTGAATGAGGATATGTAAGAGCATTTGAGTTCATTTCTTTGTATAGACGATGATCTTTCTCTAAAAGTAAATCCAATGAATGGATAGGTTCGTTCACATTCTTCATTAGTTTTTGTAACAAATATATATATCTTTCGACTAAATCACTAATACTCTCTGTTTTATATAATGCTGAGTTATAGTCAACCTCAATTTTATTCTCTGTTTCCCCTTCATATCTCATTATTCTCCAGGTCATATTAAAAGGATTTACTCTTTTACAATCTGTTAAAACTGTTGACTCAATATCAGGAATTTTTAATTCTGGTATCTTCATCGTATTAAATGCTGTGGAATATACCATATTATGATTTGTATTTAGATTTAAATCCTTTACTATATGTGAATAAGGATTATGTTTATACGTAATAGCTAGATGAATAGATTTATTCACTTTATTAAGTATTCCCTTAAATGTCTCTCCCTTTTCTATTGTTATACGTATAGGTACTGTATTAACAAAATAACCAAAAGTATTTCGTTCTTCTGTATGTGGTCTAGTATTAATTGGAATACCAACAATTATCTCTTCAGCATTTGTCATTTGATGAAGCAAGGTACAATAAGTACTTAACATTACTCGATAAATACTTATATTATTTTTTTTAGCAAAACATTGTATTTGATAAAATAAATCCGAATTAATATTCTTACTTATATTTTTATCTGTATATCTTTTTTCATTCATTTTATTAAAATCAATAGGAAAATCTGTAGGAGTTAATTCACCTTGTAAATAATCTTTCCAATACGATGATCCATCTTTATATATTGCACTATCAATAAAACCCTCCTCATACTCTACGAGGTTCTTATAAGGAGATTCAAATTCTACATTCGTCTTCCCTTGAAGTAATTCACCATACGTATTGGATAATTGTCGGATGAAAACTCCTAAACTCCATCCATCGTAAATAATGTGATGAAACATTAAATGTAAAATAAATGTATCTTCACTGAATTTAATGATGTGGAATTTAAACAAAGGCCCCTCCTCTAAACTAAATTTCTCATTCACTATAGATTCTAAGAAATTTTTAAAAATAGATTTTTGTTCTGTGTTTTTAAAAGCAGTTAAGTCCTTAATTGGTATATCAAATTCTACATTCCTTTGAATTAATTGCTTTATTTTTTCATCCCTCTTCTTAAATATTGTACGTAGCGCCGGATGTGATTGCACTATCGTGGTAAGCGTTTTCTTTAAAACCTCTATTTGAAGATTTCCTTTTAACTTTATTATAATCGGTTCATTGTTCATTCCTTTTTCTATTTCCATTTGATGAGCTATCCATAATGCTTCTTGACCTACTGTTGCATCCAATTCTTCTACAATTTCATATTTCTTTTGTATTTCTTTCATATGAATTTCTCCTTTTATAAATATTTAAAAACGGATAATATTTACAGTTACAACTATATGTACATATTCTGCAATTTGTAAATCTATATTTTCCGACTAAATTCAACATTTATTTCGCTTATTGCATAGTTATTAAAATAATGAATAAAACTCATATTTATACTTTAACGGTTCATACTTTTATTCAATTTAAGCATAAAAAACCATTTCACTAATAATTCTAATTTCTTTTTATACAGTAATCTTACATATTTTATTAAAGGAAATAACCTAATTTATACCCCAAAAATAAATTCAAGAATATTCCAACTGGTCGCTATATATATTTCTAATAACATAAACTGTAAAGGAGGAGTCCGTACATAATGGAATATAGATTATTAGGTAACACAGGATTAATAGTTTCAGAGATAGGATTCGGTTCTTGGGCAATTGGTGGAGATGAATGGGGAGCAGTAAAAGATAATGAATCCATTGATGCAATTGAAAAAGCAATTGACCTAGGGGTCAATTTTATTGACACTGCTGATGTTTATGGATTAGGTCATAGTGAAACACTCGTTGCAAAAGCCATAAATAATCGCAGGCAGGATATAATTCTTTCTACAAAAGGTGGATTAATTGGTCATCATTATGACCCAAATCAACCAGCCGTTTATGGAGATCCTCAAAAGATCATTGATGCGTTTGAGGCTAGTTTACTACGGCTTAAAACGGATTATATAGATGTGTACTTTTGTCATATTTGGTGGGATAAACCAGAAGAAACAGAAGCCTTTCTACAAGCTTTCCAAACCTTAAAAAAATCTGGAAAAGTGAGAGCTGTTGGCGTTTCTACTAATGATTTAGATTATATAAAACATTTTAATCAGAATAATGATTTAGATGTCGTACAATTCGATTATAGTATTTTGAATAAAGAACCTGAAAAAGACATCCTTCCTTATATTGAAAAACATAATTTAGGTGCTGTGATAAGAGGTCCACTTAAGATGGGAATTTTAACTGGGAAATTTAATCATGAAACTCAATTTCCAGACGATGATTTAAGAAAAGATTGGCCAAAAGAAAAGTGGTTTAAAGATAGCTTAAACACAGTAGAGAAATTACGTTCACTTGTACGTTCAAATCGAAGTTTAGCGCAAGTTGCTTTACGTTATGTTTTAAGTCACCCAGCCGTTTCAGTTGCTATTCCTGGCGCAAAAAATTCTACTCAGGTTGAAGAAAACTCTTCACACTTAACTCGTCCATTATTATTAGATAATGAAATAGAATTCATTAAAAAGCTTTAATCAAATCATTATTCACCTACAAAAATTATGCTGATTCTTCTGCCAAATCCATACTACTACTTCTTCCCAACTAGAACATATCTTTAGCACTTCCACCCTATTTTTTATCTTTCCCCAACAATTTCTACAGTTTATAAGGTAGTTGAACCCTTTTATTCAACTACCTTATAATACGTTTTACATTATATTAAAATATCTACTACATTAGTTAAATACATGCTATGGTAACATGAAAACCAAATAAATAATTAATTCAGAAATATTTTTAGAAACTTTATTATCTCACAATTACTTTTTTTAAATAAATCAAAAAAATTTTCTTTACTTTAAATTCCATAGTTCATATAATCTTCTATGGAATTACATTTTTTTCTAAAAAGCTCCTCATTTCTAAGTATTCGAAAGGGAAATTACAAATTATTATACCCTTATGTTTAACCAAGTAAAATAAAAATCCAGTTTTTCACAAGGAGAAGTGACTGCATGCAAGATATTTTAAAGCTATTTCCGAGCGTTGACGGAAATGAAGAAAAACAACAACTTTTATTAGAATCTATGCAGAAAATAATCAAAAATCTTGACCGATTAAAAAATGAAGAGCGAGCTACTTTAGGTAAATGTGAGGAAAAATCAGAAGGATACTACAATAGCTTAATTCACCAAAGTCATATTCCACTAGCTGGCATCAATATGTCTGAGGTTATAGAAGAACTAAACCAATTTATGAATGGTCATCCTTATCCAAATAAATATTACTTGTCTAACGCTGTACCACTACCAAGTATACCTTCTCTATTAGGTGTAATAACCATGGCCCTTTTAAATGGTAATGGTGTTTGGGATGTATACGGTCCAGGGGCAGCAGAAGCAGAAGTAAAAGTGGTATCCATGCTTTCAAAACTGATAGGTTATAATCCACATAACAGCGGCGGCTATACAACATGGGGTGGACAAGGATGCGTGTTTTCGAGCTTGCGCTTAGCAATTTCTAAACAATTCCCATCAGCAAAAGAATATGGTGCTCCACAAAATGTATATTGCTTTGCTTCTGAAAACGCACATTATAGTTTATTAAAGTCAGCTGAAGCAACTGGCATTGGGTCAAATCACTTAATAAAAGTGAAAACTGATCCTTATACAAACTCTATGGATATAGAAGATTTAGAGAATAAAATGATACAAGTTATTGAAAATGGCGGTATTCCCCTTTATATTCTAGCTACTATGGGGTCAACAGATACTTTTACCATTGATGATATAAAAAAAATTAAAGAGAGTGCTGAAACAATACAGGAGAAATATAAATTAAAACCTATTTATATCCATGCTGATTCTGCAATGGGCGGATTCTATAGTTTCTTTAATAATTATAGTTTTGAAGAAAATTCACTCTCATTTGAACCTAATGTGAAAAATGCCTTACAATACGTACAAGATAAAATGCAATATATGTCCCTTGCAGACAGTGTATGTTTTGATTTTCATAAATTAGGACAAACACCTTATGCTTCAAGTATTCTAATCGTAAAAAATCATACTGATTTACAACTGATGGACATTGAACAAGATGATACACCTTATCTTGGTAATAGATCATATGGGAGTTATCATACAGGCTATACCTTAGAATGTTCTCGAGCTGGTAGTGCTATTCCGATGTATATCAATCTATTAGCCTTTGGAATTGAAGGATATCAAAAATTATTAGCAAACTATATTCGTGTAAATCTATTATTTAGAGAGAAGTTGCGCAAGGCCCTCCCTCAAGTCGCAATCACAAATGATTTTACATATGGACCAATTACAACTTTCCGTTTCTATCTGAATGGAGATGGCCAAGAAAATTGGGAAAAAGAACGAATAGGACTTGCAACAAAGGAAGAAATTGAGGATACAAACCGATTAAATATAGAACTATTTAATTACCTAGGAAAAAATCGCGATCAAGTATTTTTTGGTGATACAACTCGTTCTTGTGTAGTAGATGTAATAAACAGTTATGATAGAAATCCGATTTCTACATTAAAGTTCTTTTCTATCTCTCCATATACAACTGTTGAATGTATAGATGATATCGTAGAATTTCTTTATAAACATATTTCGATTGCTACTAAACAGATTCATTCATATGTTTAATAACCATTTTTGTTAGCGCTTTAATAGTTAAACTTAACTAAATGAAATAAAATTTTTAACCCTTTTAATTACTATTAACTATATCAGGAAAGAGGAAAAACATATGAATATAGAGCTACTTGATACACACCACGTAAAAGATGCAGCACATTTACTTGCACATTCTTTTGTGAATAATGAACCGCTTGTAAGCAGTTTACAAATTCCTTTTGCTCCTTTTCACAAAATGTGCGAAGAAATGATGAAACAAGCTGTATCTCAAGCTATGTCATTTGTAGCAATAGAAAATTTTCAAATTGTTGGAGTTCTTTTAACAAAAAAAGTAACCCAGCCACTAATAGATACAGAGAAAGCGATTGAACTATGCCCGCAAATGGAACCTATTTTTCAACTTTTAGATACATTAGAGACAGAATCTGTTGAGTTTTCTCATTTAGATAAAGAAAAATTGGTCTATCTAGATATGGGCGCTTGTCATCCAGATTGGATGGGAAGTGGTATAGTCACTACCCTTCTTTCACATGCCATTCAAGAAATAAGTAAAAGAGATTATGATTTTATTGCTGCTTGTACAAATAAAATTTCTCAAAGAATCCTAAAAAAACTGTGTACGACCTATGAAATGAATGAAATAGTGTATAGTAATTTTCTTTATAAGGAAGCATACCCATTTGCTAATACAACAACTTCCTTAACAGCTCAATTACTATATATACCTCAATCTCAATTCGTCATCAAGGCCATATAAATTTGTGAAGAAGACTAGCTGTACTTGAGTGCAGCTATTTTTTATACAGAATAAGTTAGTAAAAGATATTCAAGTTAACATAAGTGTCACCTTTCACAATTTTACCAAATCATTAAAGGAATCTCCTTTCCCCTATCGAATTATTGTAGAGGAAAGGAGAGGAATACATGGAAATTCTAGGATTAGATCCTCGCGCATTAGCGACTTTAGGTGCACTTGAATACACCAATCGACGCAATAAATTAATTGAAGACTCGGAGAATAACATATATGAGTGTAAAGAAATAAAAGAAATACTTCAATCACTCCCTAAAGAGAAGCAGATTGAGGTTCTTGAGAATCAAGCTCACTTTGAAGCTGTGGCAAAGATGATTGAACAAAACAATTTAATTCTTTTAGAACAGATGAAAGCTCTACAGCTAATTCAGAAATAACAAACTTATGATTAATTAATTCTACATATGCTTCCATAAATAATGTATCTTTATTTATACCATCAGCCTCTGTTTTTACAGGGGCTTTTGTTATGCGTTGATTCATATTTTGAATTTGAATAGTTTCTTTCACATGTATGAATAGGTCTTTTAGTAAACCTGGTGTCGGCTCTAATTCTTGTTTTTCAATTTCCTCTGTTACGGCACTTATAAATTCCCATAGTACCTTTGCACCTAACAGTTCTGCTAAGCGTTTTTCACGCATTTCAAATCTTTTTATATTCACATTAAACACTTCCCTTATCTAATATTTTCTTAAAAATAACTAATAATTTATTTCGTTTTAGGAAAAAACTATAGAAACATAACTTATCACGTTTCTAATTACACAAAACGTGACATTAATCTTCAAAAAAAAGAGTCCAATCAAAATTTAGTACCTTAGCTATATTCTTTGCAACAGGAACACTTGGATTTCTTTCACCACTTTCAATCATTGCATACATACTTCTAGATATTCTTGCCTTATATGCAATATAATCCTGTGTTTTCTGTCTATATTTGCGTTTTTCCAATAACCATAACCTCATTGTTCCCCTCCTTTTATTGTCACAAAATGTGTATCTAACAATCACATTACATGAAAAAAATTATAAATTCAACATTTTTTACACATTTCGTGTATTTTATCAAATGTTACATATTGTGACGTTATAATTGATATAGAAAACATCTAAAAGGAGGTAGCATATGTTTGGCACAAGACTACACACTCTTCGAAAAGAACGCAAACTGCGTCAAGAAGACATGGCAAAACAACTAGGGATCGCCCGAACTACATATGCAATGTATGAACAAGGAAATCGTGAACCCGATTATAATACATTGATAAAATTAGCCACTTTCTTTGAAGTATCAATTGATTACCTCCTCGGTACAACTAAAATAAAACAAGTTACAGACATACAAGATCCTGCCCTTTACCAATGGTTTAAAGATATAAGCAATGCGACTCCTCAAAAACGTGAGGAATTAAAAAAGTTTTGGGAGTTTATAATACAAAGAGAAGACTAGATTATTTAAAAGACCTCCACCTTGACAGGGTGGAGGTCTTGAGTTCGAGCCTCTCCGGGGGCATAGTTGTAGAAACCGTATCAAATTAGTATTTCGTGCGAACTTCTAGTTGTTAAAAAAAAGAGTAGTTTGTCACTACCCTTTTCTTATAGTATCACTTGTAAATTGTGGTTACTATTTGATATATATAATTCAGTATAAAGGCAACGAAGATCAAAGCAAACATTAAATTAGGTTCGTTGAGTCTCTCTCTCCATGTTTTAGTTTTTTTGTTTATACGAATGATATTACCACCAACAATTCTGCTGGATAATTCTAATTTATCATAATCACCTACAAGGAGCTTTACAGTTAATTCATCTTTTGGATTTAACAACAAAGGTTTGATTCCCAAATTTTCTCCAGAATTATCGTTATAAATGATGCATTGTAAATCATTTGGACTCTTCTTATATATTTCTGCATCAAACACTTTGGCTGTTCTATAGTAGTCTGTAAAATTGATTAAGATATCCGTTTCAAAGTCTTCTTTTCTTATAGGTTCATTACCACTGTTTGATATTTTTAATATAACCAAATTCAAATTATGTTTAACTTCAATATCATCAATATGAATACTAACTCTTTTATGCATTTGTGTAATTAGCGGTGTCGTAGATATTTCTTGATATGATAATTCTTTCTTTTTCTTGTTCTTTCGATAAAAATAGATACTTAAGCAAATGCTCACTACCGTCAGTAAGAAAGCATTTTGCTTTATAAAATTCAAAATTTCCAATAGTACACTCTCTCCATTCTTTTGTTGTAAAAAGTAGTAATTCTTATTTTATTGATATATACGATTATCTACTGTTTTATAATCCATAACCATTTATTCAAAATTTATTCTCTCTTTTCCGTTAGATCACCAATATGTAAATCTATTACTTCTCCACTCGAATATTTTCCTACAATTCTCATTTTTAGCTATTTCTCCTAGTCATTAATTATATCTTTAGTAAACCCTATGATCTCTTGTTTTGCTTAAATAAAAACCAATTGTATTTCTTCCTTTTGAACCACTAACACGATATAGGAACGTCCATTGATCTTTGACTTTCACATACGCATCCTTGACTCGCAAGAACCATTGGTTGATAAAAGTGGCTTTATCCGTGCTTATTTAATCTTCCCCCCATATAGACTGATAAAACTCTTTCCCTTCCCTTGATATATCGATATTCTGTATTAAATCCTTATTATAGTTGAAACTATTCTGTGTTTCTCTATGTAAAATAGGAAATTCAGATATATCATCTATAGAGAGTGCCTGCCAAACCTTTTTTATAATTTCTCGATTCTCTACATCAATAAATTTATAATTGCTCATAATTGGTTGAACAGTTGATAAATGTTGATCATCCTCTTCCCAATTCACCCATTCAGCAATGACACCAATAGTATTAAAATCAGGATCTTGGGGTAAAACTGACAAAATAATATCTTGAATTTGTATAGGCAAATCTTCCATCACACCTTGTACCATATTTCGTACAACCATATGATCTAAAACTACAATAATCACTCCCTTTTTCCCAGACATTTCTATTTGTTTAACGGCCTTTATTATGTTCTGTAAAAGCGCTAACTTAGAAGCAGGTGCCTTTACTTCTACTACAAATGTCCCCGTGTTTAAAATAAAATCGGGTTCCCCCTCCCCCCCCTCATTAAAGCTTAGACCACCTTCGAGTAGTCTTACTGCAATGGCTAATTGCAGTTCAAAGTTTCTAAAATAATTGCCAGTTTCGCCGGACTGATAGGCACCTGTTTCGCCAAAATCTCCACCAACCACCATATTTTTAGCAATGGTATCTGCTAAATGACCGTTTTCCAATTTATCCAATGCCCATAAAGTATATGCAGTTTCACCAAAAGATTTTAATAGGGGCTTATTCTCTGCAAACTTTTCATTTGCTATAATCTTTTTCACATAACTGAGCAAACCATTTATTCCATCTATACCATTCAAATTATTTCTAATACAGAATTTTTCTACAACATCCACTACAAAATTAATGTCTTTTGTTCTCCACTCATCTAATAAACCTTCAAATAGCATTGAATGCTTCATCTCCTTTTAGTTAAATCGGTAGCTAAACTTATGAATCTTTTCGCTTCATAATAGAATTCGTAAATTTATTAACATACCTTTATCATATTAGATAAATATATCATAAACTTTTCATAACATCATGCGTGGCTCGCCCAATTCTTTAAAAATGTTTTCTAATTACATTACTAACAATTTCTGCTATTCATTGTTCTGTTGCAAAGTTCCCTAAAAAACAAACAGAAACATAAAAATATGCGGAAAGATTATATGATTATTAGAAATTGTTGCAATTCATGATACACAAAAAGGCGGATTCTGTTTGGGGTATTCATCTTTGTTTATATAAGGCATGAAGCATAACGAATTCATTAAAGTTCTACTGAATTTGAAAATTAACACTATGCATGTCAGTGCTCCTGCTCTATAAGATTGATTAAACATTTGATTATGTAATGAGTCGTATGTTTTCAGAAGCCCTTTCCCATTAAATCCTTGATTGAATATCTCCACATAATGTTATGAAAATACTTAATCTCAATTTTAGAAAGGATTTATGCATAGCAGATACCTAAATATTAATTAATCATGATATAATAATTAATATTTCAAACCATCCCAAAAGGAGGATTTATAAATACATGTCATTTAACGAAATTGCTGACATAGCTAAAATTGTAGGTGCAGCTGTAGGAGTTTGGGGGATTGTAAAAGGATTTAGTAACCTCTATCTTGAAGCGTCTACAACCAAAGAATTTGATCAATTATTTAAAGATAAAACTAAACGTAAGCAAATGGATATTTTTACGTTTGTGCAAAGTATAGCCCTTTCAGGAATATTTGTTTTTATTCTCCCTGCACTTTATTTTAAATTTTTCATTCCTAGCATACCAAATAATTATTTTTTGATTTTAAAACCATTACATAAAGGGATTGAACTCTCTTTTTATTCCTTATTTCTAATACTGGTAATAATAACAGCTATTCTGCCCTTTATTAAACCTAAAAAATACGGTCTATTCTGTAATGCTATTAGATGGCTTGCCATACTCAACATGATCAATTTTATGATTTTTTATTGGGCTTTTTTCAATATTAATTTCAATATAATACAAAATAACAGAGAAAATTTTATATTATTCGTTATATTCATTCCTTTATTTATGAGCTTTTTTTATAAATATCTTAATCAACAACTGATAGATAAACATAAAACACAATATCTTGTAGAAAATTTAAGTGAAGAACAAATAGAAAAGTTGAAATTAATACACAATTTTATTATCGATGATAAAAGAAGTGTACTCCATGAAAAGTACAAAGAGGAAGAGGGAACTTTTTATGTTTGCGATTTTTCATCCAAAGTGTATTTAAAATACTCAAAAATGAAAACAAGAAAATCCTCTTCTGATTAGAAGTATACGACCAGAACCAGCATCCATTATGGGTGCTTTTTCATTTATATTAAACCTAAAGTTATCTAATATAACATAAGTCGAAAAATCTGCCTTCTCAAGTCAATACTTAAAAAGATTGTTTTTAAGAAAGAAAATCCTCGGTATAAATTCTCCCCTCAGACATTATATCCCAAACTCCTAAAGTAAGCTTGTACATATTTTAAAAGCTTCTATTACAAATTCAAATGATAGTCAAAATATTAGAGAGTTTCTCTTTTAGACCAAAATCTATACCCGTAATTTTCTTAATTTTCCTAGCCCTTTCTTGTTTTTTATAGTATTAAAATATGCAATTGAAATATGCCTAATAATGTAATTAGTTTTAAACGTGGCTGATACAGAACTATCTATTTTTCAAACGTTAATCTTAATATCTTCAATAATTCAATGACTTCATTCTTTGTGAAATTATTAATATTAAAAGATGAAAAATCTACCGCTTGTGCAGATAATCCCAAAAATAAATTTAGGTATGCTACTTGCTAGATAATTAAATTTCTAAAGTCAAGTTAGGGTATGATGGGTTATTTACAATAGAAGACAAAAACTATATTCAAGTAATAGGATTAGAATTTCGCAATTTAAAATCAGCGAAAGTTAACGCAACCCCTATTGGTATTTATATCACTGGAACAGGAAGTTATATTGATATTAGAAATAATTATATTCACCACATTGAAGCAAATGTAAAGAATGGAAACGCACATGGCATTGCTGTATACGGTACTTCATCTAGTGCACAAAATAATTTAAATCATATTGTCATCGATAATAACGAAGTAGCAAATTTGAAATTAGGATTAAGTGAAGCCATTGCTGTGAATGGGAATGTGGATTCTTTTGAAGTTACCAATAACAAAATATATGATAACAACATTAGAATTGTTCTGCTTGAATATGAAGGAGTATCTCTAGTAGCCACTTTAGATCATCACAATGCATCTATCAATAATCACTATGCATATCAATGAAATTGAAAAAGATGACTCCTGTTGAATGGTCTTACCCCTGTCAAGTAGACAGTAATAGATTAGGTGTCTTTTCATTAAGCAGCCTTAGTTCCAAAT